>JAHEZR010000242.1 GCA_023251005.1 Ignavibacteriota bacterium
GCAGAAGATGATGAAGAGATAGGGTAGGAATCCTCCAATGACTTCCGCGAGCTTTTCTTTTGAGGATGCGAGGTTGTGTTCGCTGATGCCAACGGTTTTCGTGATTGATTCGTCAAGGTTTAGTTTTGTGAATCGAGTGGAGCGCAGTCTCTGTTCAAAGTCATTCAAAAAATTCATCACTCGTGCTTTTTCAATATCTCTCTTTTCAGTCGCTTTGTAGTAGAGAACAACTTTGCCTGGGAGGAGAGCGGCCACTTGTTTGTCAAAGTCTTGATCAAAAACGATGAGGGCATCAAGGCTGTCGCTTTCAACGAGGGGTTGACCGCGTTCTACAGTAATGTCCTCGGTCAAATTCACGTCGCGCTTGGCTAGAAGCATCCGCCTGAACTCTTCTGCATTGCCATTCGTCAAGAGAGCGACTCTCAGAGTTTTCTCCTGGGCTTTCTTTATTTGAGACATCATCATTCTAGATGTGAGCCCGAAGAGGATCGGGAAGAGCAGGAGTGGGATCACGACCATCGTGATGAGCGTGCGACGGTCCCGCACGGAATCGAGCAACTCTTTTTTGAAGATGGTCAGCACGGTGTTCATCACTCGGCCTCCTCGACTATGCGAATGAATTCCTCTTCCAGTGACTCGCGCTTCATCTGATTCACAAATTCTTTATAAGTGCCGCTGTAACAAAGTCTCCCGTTGTGAATGATTGCAAGGTCGTCGCTGAGAAGACTTACTTCACCCATGATGTGCGTAGAGAAAATAACTGTCTTCCCTACGTCCCGACAGCGGCGAATGAGCTCGATAATATGTTTAGCGGTGATGACATCCAGACCGACCGTTGGTTCATCGAAAACTATGATGTCCGGGTCGTGGATCATCGTTCGGACGATTGAGACCTTCTGTCGCATACCTGTGGATAATTTTCCAATCCGTCGATTTGCAAATGGATGGATATCCAGAAGGGTGAAGAGTTCCTCCTTCCGTCGCTCGAACGACTTTCTTTCCATACCATGGAGATCGGCGTAATACTTCACGAGTTCATTCGGAGTCAGTCGTTCGTAGAGCTTGGTTGTCCCCGTGAGGAATCCCAGTCTGCGGCGAACTTCGTGCGGCTCATTCGTCACGTCGAATCCGGCAACTTTAATAGTTCCTGACGTCGGCTTGAGAAGTGTGGCGATCATGCGCAAGGCTGTCGTCTTTCCCGCACCGTTCGGGCCGAGGAGTGTGTAAATTCTTCCTGGGTGACAATTAAAGCTTATCCCCGCAACAGCATGTACGACACCGTTTCGATGTTCGGCCCCACGTTCTTTCATCTGCTGACGAGAGAGCTTAAACGTTTTCCATAGATTGTCTACAACGATCATGTCGTATTATTTCCTTTTACTCATCAAGTTGCGCTCAAATCGGTCGCCGATCAGTGAACTTTGCGATCAGAGTGGGGGCTACTACTTTCCAGTGTGAGTTCAAATTCAAATTTTAAGGAGGACTCCGTCTTTGGCGTAGGGGGGCTCGGGAAAACTCCACCGGGCCGTTTTGTTTGCGTTGGGAACTCGGATGGTGACCCCGCCGGCCTGCTGCGCGGTGAAGTCCAGAGCAAAGTAAGTAGACAGGAACCTGAGGAAACCTTTGCAGTTCATTTCCACTTCGGTATCCAGCGGTTGACGGATTTTTTGTAATCAAGGTAACTCTGTCCGAATCGATTTTCAAGTCCCGGTTCCTCAACGAAGAAGACAAAGAGGTGGGCAATGACTAAAAATACGAGAGAGAAGAGGACAATGGAAATGGACTGAATGTACAACCCAAATCCGATGACAAGGATAATCGCGCCAATGTACATCGGATTCCGTGCGTACTTGTATGGACCAACTGCAACGAATTCTCTAGGAGGATCGAAGGGGGCAGGTGTCCCTCGTCCACGCACAGCGAAGAAGCCGACGCATGTTAGTGCCAGAACGGCGCCAGCGAGCATCAAGATTGCCCCGACCACTCCCGCCCATGCGGGCAGAACAAACCCGATTCCTTCATCGTACTTACGAACACCTAACGCGAGCCAGGCCCAAAAAAAGACAAAGCCGGTCATGTAAGTAAGGGCCCTTAATGCAGCAAATGCTGGTTTCATCACAGGTGAGAAAGTGAATTTTCAGCAGTCCAACTGATGGATATGTCAGAATGTATACGAGTCACTTCTCCCCTTGTTTCTCTCTTTAGAAAGTTGATTATCTTTTCGAATTAATCAGCTGCGCGAATAGACAACGACCTGCCAAAGTCCGGTCTTACGATAGAAGGCCTGATCCAAACCGTTACTGTGCACGACGGCGTCGACCTCGGCGCGAGAATAGATATAGATCCGGAACGGGACACGCGTAAGCCACAAGAAGAAATTTGGAAAGGGATTGAGAAGCCTCATCCACCACGAGTCGCGTGGATAGACTAGCCCATAGAATTTTCGAGCCTGGGCGGAAGACAGCTTGACCAGTGTCTCCATATCGTGATAGCAGCAGATAACACGGTCGA
>JAHEZR010000052.1 GCA_023251005.1 Ignavibacteriota bacterium
TTAAGCTCGTAAATGGCGGGCCGAGGCACGTTCCCAGAGATCGCTACCCGCTTCCCCGAATGTCCGATGAATAACACGTCTCCTTCTTGCAGTCTCAAATCCTGTTCTCTTTTTCCTAAAAGGACAAACTCATAGAAATCGATCAGTGCTGCCATCTTATTTTCGCGGATGAGTTTAATCTCCCTCAAAGTTCCGTTCACATTTGGACCACCCGCGTAGTACAAAGCCGTCAATGCTGTCGCGAGACCACTGAGACTGTATCCTCCCGGCAGGCGTGCTTCGCCCAGGACGAAAACCTGAATCGTTCGGAGCTTCCCAATGGAAACATCGAGATAGCTTGTTGCACGAGGCGCCCCGCGGCGAAGACTGGCATACACTGCACTCATTCGGTCAAGAAGAATTCTCTTCAGTCCCTCGACCGTGACCCCGGCGACCTGAATCTTCCCGACGTCTGGAATCAAGATGTACCCGTCGCGGGCAACAGTAATTGTGTAGGCAAGCTGAGTCTCTCCCCAAACATTGAGCACGATCTCGTCTCCCGGGCCCAGAGTATAGTCCTGTGGAGTCGGGATATTGACGATTGGTTCGAACGCCGTCGGCGCGCGCTGGAAGATCGCATAGCCGAAGGGTTGAAGTCCCGGTGCTCGAGTGCTAAATTCAGGAAGGGTGTACTCCGCGGGGGAAGGTGCTGGCGGACGAATAGAGGGCGGAGTGATCTCGGCAACCGCCTGCTTCGTTTCTTCTAACGTTGCCTTTGCACCGGCTTCAGTACGAAGGTACTTCTGGAGGTCAATATTTCTCTCGCGGCTAAGGCGAATTGCCTCTTCCTCTGTCAACCCAGCTTCCTTAATTCTCTGGCGAATCTGTTCCGGGGTTAGCCTGGACAAGATTCCTGCCTGTGCCATCTGCAAGAACTTTTCTTTATCAAAAACCTCGCTTTGCTGTGAGAAAACCTGAGAAGAACCGAGCAAGCAAGTCACGAGAAAAAAGTAAACAGCTTTTTTCACAGTGGGCTCCGTTAAGAAATGAAACCTCAAATCAATCACTCAGCGCCATCTTTTTTGTAAACCAGTCGAGCGTAAGTCTCAATCCCTCTTCTATCGGAATTTCACTCTTCCATCCAAGTTGCTCATACGCCCTTTGGGCACTTAAGTAGATTCGCTGAATCTCCCCAGTTCGAAGTACAGCATAATTTGGTTCTTGACGAAACGAAAGGAGATCGGACAGCAATCTGTATATTCGATTCACCGTAGTGCCAACACCCGACCCAATGTTAAAGATCTCGTTGTCACCTCCGGTCAATGCAAGGGAATTGACACGGACAATGTCGTCCACATGGACGTAATCGCGTAACTGCTCCCCGTTCCCGAAAATCGTGGGCGTGACCCCTTCAAGCATTTGTCCGACAAAAATTGCGATCACACCCGCTTCGCCCTTCGAATTCTGCCGAGGCCCATACACATTTGGATAACGCAAAACCGTGTAGGTCAGACCAGAGTGCCTTTTATAGAGATAGAGGTAGTGCTCCACCGTGTGTTTCGATATTCCATATTGGGATTCGGGATGGAGGGGATGATCTTCGTCAACCGGCAGATATTTCGGCTCGCCATAAACAGCCCCTCCGGTTGAAACGTAAATGAACTTGCGAAGGTTATGCTTTACCGATGCATGAATCAGCTGAAGACTACCCAGGATATTCGATGTAGCATCAAAGACAGGATCCTCGACAGATTTTCTTACGTCCACTTGAGCGGCATGATGATTGACAACGTCGGGATGTTCACGCTGAAAAATCCCGTCGATCACCCCTGCGTCACGGATATCGGCATCGTAGAACCGCGCCTTGGAGTTCAGGTTCGATCTGGAACCGGTAGAGAGGTTATCGACCACAGCGACATCGTGTCCATCACTTGTATATTTGTCCACTACGTGAGACCCGATGAATCCGGCTCCGCCTGTGACAAGAATCTTCATCTGTGTTCTCTCTTCAAAAAAAATTTCGTTTAGCTCGCCAGGATTCCCTCTTCCAAAGGAACCGCGGTGTGTGAAAAACGTTAAAACAAAGCACTTCTGCAGCTCAAAAGTGTTTGAAAATTTAACAACTACTGTCTGCAAAGTCAAGGATTGCAGTACAAACGCAGCGAAAGATGGGTAATTACAGCGAGGGAAAAGAGGTCAGTGGAGGAAAGAATGAAATCAACTTGCAGGTTCGCCTCAGAACCAGTGAACTACTTTGACTTAAGCACCAGGAAGACAAAAAGTTCCTTCGGTCCATGTACACCTGTCACAAGAACTTTCTCGATGTCAGCGGTACGACTAGGGCCGCTGATCAATGTAACACAACACGAATGAGTTGACTTGTCTCGCTGATCATAAATCTTCTCCAGGCAAGCTGCTACGGTCGGGAGGATCTGATCTTCTCTCGCAATGACCACGTGGGCGCGAGGAAGAAGCGAAAGTGTGCGAGGCGCGGTCGGTGATGAGTGTAAGACGATCGTCCCGGTCTCTGCGGCAAGAAACTCACACGTCGTCACTCCTACGTCTGCACTCTTAAGCTGATTGACTACATCTCTGTCCGTGATCCTGGAAAGAATAGTTCCCGGCGCAAGCGACTGGAGCCCATCCTCTAATTGCAACTCGTCAAGAAATCTTTCACGTGAGAGAATGACGTTGCGATAGTTCTCCTTTTTGAAAACGTTACGAAGAGAAGCATACAATTCCTCTTTGGAATTCACCTTAATGAGTTTCCCGCCAATTAGAGTAAGCTCCTCTTCGAAAAGTGCCGTTAAACTCTTGTCTTCCTGTCTACGCGGAATTGCGGATCTCTGCACTTCAAGTAGCGGAATGGATTTCAAAGCAAACTCACTTGTAGATGGAAAAACTGCGAGGTTCTTCTGAATGCGGCTCAGGATTTTGTCTCGGGCATCGTCGAGCATTGTCGGCACCTAACTTGACTCTCTTTCCACATCAGGCCAGAGATCTTTGAATGACTTCGGAGCTAATGGAGGGAAATCCCTGGTCTTAGACCAGCCGGGCACAGGAAGTGATGAATTTTTTCTCGAGAGAACAGGGAGAAGGAGTCGAACCATCTTTGAGCTGAAACGATAGAGCGCCGGACTCCTCATGATCATACACCAGGTTTGCATCAGAAGACGCTCGGCGGAACTTGAGAGGCGTTCTTGAACGGATTTTCTCCGGAGCCATAGTAGAAGATGATGAATGTCAATCTTTACGGGACATACTTCCGAACACCGACCACACAGCGATGAAGCAAATGGGAGATCCTTCGCTTTCTCCAGGCTCGTCAGCACTGGTGTTAAGGCTGAACCGATCGGACCGGAATAGACTGACCCGTAAGAATGACCTCCCACTGTCTGGTAAACGGGACAAACATTGAGACACGCACCACAGCGAATACAGTAGAGCACCTCGCGCATCTTCGGATCGGCGAGGATTTCGCTTCGACCATTGTCCAGCAGAATGACATGGACCTCTTCTGGTCCGTCAATTTCGCCGTCATGCCTGGGCGAATGGATTACCGATACGTAGCTCGTGATTTTCTGCCCCGTGCCGCTTCGTGGAAGAATGGAGAGGAAGGTCGGGAGATCCTCCAGACGTGGAATGACCTTCTCGATACCAATAACCGCCACATGAACGCGTGGGAGCGTTGTGGTGAGCCGTGCATTCCCCTCGTTCTCGATGATGACGAAGTCCCCCGTCTCAGCAATGGCAAAGTTTGACCCAGAAATTCCAATCTGTGCATTCAGAAATTTCTCGCGCAAGAAGTCATGAGCAACGCCCGTCAGGTGCTCTGGGTCTGAGCTATAGGGAACTCCAAGCCGCTCAGCAAAAAGTTTTCCGATGTCATCTCGATTCCTGTGGATCGCTGGAGTGACGATATGTGAAGGTCCTTCGCCCCCGAGCTGAACGATGAATTCACCCAGATCTGTTTCGACAGATTCAATCCCGTGCTCTTCAAGAAAATGACCAAGTCTGATCTCTTCCGTCGCCATGGATTTCGATTTTACAATGAGTGACGCCCGATTTCGACGTGCCAGGTCGAGGACGTAGTTACAGGCCTCCTTGTCAGTCTCGGCCCAATAAACTTTTATTCCATTTGCCGTCGCCTTTCTCTCAAACTCCTCGAGGAGGTCAGCGAGGTGTCCGATGGAAAACTCTTTTATCCGGTGCGCGGCTTCACGAAGGCTCTCCCAGTTAAGGATATCCTCCACCGCACGGTTCCGAGACTGCACCGCGTGATGTGTCGCGCCGCGGAACCGCTGTCGTGCCACGAGATCTTTGGTCTTCTCCGCTGCCTTCGATTTGAACTTTTCCGTCGTTACTTGCATTTCTAACTCGGTTTAGAGGTGCGCTATGAAATAGCTCCCTTCCACAAAAACTCTGCAAGGTGCAATGCCTTTACAGGGGAGTGAATTCTCTGTAACATCCCTGCGATTTGCATGAGACAGCCAGCATCATTGGCAACAACGTACTGAGCGCCAGTCTTCTTGATCGAACTGACCTTTTCCTCGAGCATCGCAGTAGAAATCTCCGGAAATTTGATGGAGAATGACCCGCCAAAGCCGCAGCAGGAATTAGATTCTTCCATCTCGACAAATTCAACTCCTTTGACGTTTTGAATCAGGAGGCGTGGAGGATCTTTGACTTTGAGCTCGCGCAAGAGGTGACAAGAATCGTGGTAGGTTACTCGAGCTGGAAACGATGCTCCAACATCCGCCACTTTCAAAACTTTCACAAGGAACTCCGAGAACTCATAAGTCTTTGTAATCACGTCAGTAAGAGCTGCAAGGAGGTCCTTGCGAATCGGGAGAGAAGAATAGAAAACACGCACCATGCTTCCACACGAGCCAGAAGGAGTGACAATATAGTCCGCAGTGGAAAAGATCTCGATAAACCGCTCGGCAAGCTTCGTCGCCTCTTCCTGGTATCCGGCATTAAAGGCGGGTTGACCGCAACAAGTCTGAGCTTCGGGATACGTAACATCGACGCCAAGCATTCGAAGAAGTCTGACAGTGCTGATTCCAACTTGTGGGAAGAATTGATCGATGAGACAGGGAACGAAAAGCGAAACGCGCATGCAATATTTAAGAAGAGGTTCTTGGAAGAATATAGAAGATAAGATTATAAAAACAAATGCAAAGAAGAGGGGAGGAGTTTGGTGAGAATTGTCAAACAGGGTGCTGGATGGGCGAATTACCTGAGTTGATTTTCGTGTAAAAATTAGATAGATTGGAAGGAAAATTAGATGACCATCGTCATGAATAAACATGCGCAATGGGCCCGTAGCTCAATCGGATAGAGCATCAGCCTTCTAAGCTGAGGGTTGCGCGTTCGATTCGCGCCGGGCCTACAGATGATACAGATGGTGTCCATAGTTCAGTTGGTTAGAACGCCAGGTTGTGGCCCTGGAGGTCGAGGGTTCGAGTCCCTCTGGACACCCGATAGTAAAGTCAAAACTGAAAAATAAAAAAGAAAAGTGTCCCCACCCTTTAAGTGGCTGTTGCCACTTCCCTTTTCCATTTGAATATTTGATTTTTCAAATTTGAATTCCTTTGTTTCGTCCCCATCGTCTAGCCGGCCTAGGACATCACTCTTTCAAGGTGAAAACACGGGTTCGAATCCCGTTGGGGACACGATGCTAAAGTACGGACCACCCTTTTTCGTCGAGTCAACCTATGACCACTGAAACAAAAAATGCCGATCTTTCTGCTCTTAGAATCAATCGCGCCGTCAGCTCTGAAACACGACCAAGCAAATCGCAGGTTAGCCTGAAGATTGGAATCGGGTTTCTCGCCGTCGTACTTTTGGCGGCGGCGTATTTCATGCTGAGCAGTCAGTTCGAGTCGGCAGTGGAGGTACAACTTGTAACAGCGTCCTACACATCTCCATCGCAGGCAAACGCTGTTCTAACCGCAAGCGGCTATGTCGTCGCCCAGAGGAAAGCCGCAGTTGCCTCGAAAGCAACGGGCCGCCTCGAGGTTCTCCGCGTCGAGGAGGGAGACCGAGTGAAAAAAGGGGAGGTCATTGCGCAAATTGAGGACTCCGATGTGCAAGCAGCTCTCGACCAAGCGCGGGCAAACTTACGTCAGTTTGAAGCAGAACTCAACGATGCTCAACAAACTCTTACCCGGCAACGAACCTTGTTGTCTCAAGGACTCGCTTCACAAGCCGAGTACGATGCGGCCGAAGCTCGGTATCAGCGCGTCGTGGCATCTATTGAGGCGGCAAAGGCTGCGGTCGCCGCTGCGGAAGTCGCAACGGAAAACACCCGCATCCGCGCACCGTTCGATGGGACCGTCCTCACAAAGCATGCAGATGTCGGAGAAGTGGTGGCCCCTTTCGCGGCAACATCAAGCTCACGGGGCGCCGTTGTTACCCTGGCGGACATGGCCTCGTTGGAAGTCGAAGCTGATGTGTCTGAATCCAACATCGAGCGAGTCACGCCCGGGCAGGCTTGCGAAATTACCCTCGATGCATATCCTGACCAGCGCTATGAAGGATATGTCAGCAAGATTGTCCCAACGGCAGATCGGGCAAAGGCAACGGTGCTCACGAAAGTGAAGTTCAAGTCGTATGACCGCCGAGTCCTGCCAGAGATGAGCGCTAAAGTAATTTTTTTGTTGAAGCGTCCTGATCCTTCAACTGTCAGAGGAAAGTCTCTGTTGACTCTTC
>JAHEZR010000243.1 GCA_023251005.1 Ignavibacteriota bacterium
TAGTCTAGGTCATCATAGCACGTGTTGTGGAACAGTAGGACCGCAACCCCTCGATACTTCTTCGTCGTCTTGATCAGCGATTTGATTATCTCAAGGCTCTCTTCCGCAGATTTGTTTCTGTAGGACTGGAATGTGCCGTCCATTGCAACCAGAGGTATCTCCCATAAGTCAATTGGTTCATCGCAAGTGACATCGTAGGGGCGAAAGGGATGGCAAATGCTCGCGCGAAAACCTTCGTGGTCCGAAAACCCGAGCGTCGAGTCGTAGAGAAAACCCAGGTCAGCTTGCATTCTCCATGTGTCCGGCACCCGGAACCTTAAGAAATGCTGCCTAACGGCCGATGACTTTCTTCTCCCAAAGGGATGGATACCCATGAGTGCGTCTTCAAGCCTTTCCTTCTCGAGCCTTGTCCTGGCGCCATCGAGGAATGCGTTATAGCTTGGGTGGAGCCCTACTTCGTGGCCGCCAGCTTCAAGCCGATTTAGGAGGCTGCGAACATACCCATTCTTGATCCTGTAACTCACATCGTGTTTGCTGGTCACTCCTGTCTTGAAGAAATAAGTTGCATGAACGCTGGATTGTTTTTCAGCTGCCAGAATTCTTTCAATCGACAATCTGTAAGGATCATTTCGATCGCTGAGTGCCTTCACAAAAGAACGAAGACGTGCAAGCCGCTGTTTCCCATCGAGGCCGTTTTTTCCGAGGAAGAGATTTTCCACAAGCTCCCGGTAGATAATTCCCAGAGTCCATTTTCTCACGTAGTCAATATCGTGTGTGAAGCAGACTGCGAATTCTTTGTCGCCAAAACGTGACCGTTGAATCGAATGCCCGAGGAGACGTTCAAGCTCACTCCGAAGGATATCAATATATTGATTGACCACTGGCGTATGAAGAAGACCAAGCCTAAATTGAATACTCGCAGAGGCAGGGAATCGCTCGTGTCGATCTCGTTCTGCGGACGTTACCTCCTGCCAGCAAGAGAGAAAATAAAATGCGGACGCGACAATGTCGATGTGGATTCGTCGAGCTCGATTGTCGCCGGAGACAATGTTTCTCAGGTTATTCTCAAACTTCTCATCATAAAACAGGGCGACACAATCTTCCCCAGCTATTTGAAATTTTCTGGCCCGTGTGAGATCGAGCCTCTCGCGTGCTCGGAACAAATGCTCAGCCTTTCTGTTCGCCTCGATGAAAACAATTCTCGCAGAAACGTTCGGTTGAGTATGGCCATAACAGACAACGATGTCTGAATCTGAAATCTCTCTTTCTGCTGAGACCCGATAAGATATCCCGAGAGCTTGAAAGGAAGTCCCGAAGGTGTAAATCGCTTTCTTTCTGAAAGATTCGTCGCAATCAAGAATCAACTTGATTTCCATCGCCGTCGCTTCTCGTGAAGGCAGGAACACTTTTGCTCAAATTGGAAAAAAAATATAGAACAAAAAGTAAAGAGAAGCAATGAGGTGGTCTCTCCTATTCGAAAACTTCTTTGCATCTGTCTATACAATTGGGTATATTCCTCGCTGAGGTCCAGCAATTTTCCGTCTCACGTGGGATCACAAGCGAGTTCTTGAACAACTCTACGCCTCAACATCTTTTCACGAAGGCTTGCACCGGTTCTTCTCCGCCCTAAGTCCCAAACCGCAATTTGACCAACCTGTCCTTCGA
The DNA here is from genome assembly GCA_023251005.1 of Ignavibacteriota bacterium. The sequence goes on from JAHEZR010000243.1 coordinate 1,666, forward strand.
ACAATCCAATAGGAGGTGGGTATGAAATTCACCAGATTTGTCGCTACGATAGCTCTTATCAGCGTGGTCCCGATATTTTTGCAGGCCGTCACGGCCCAGGAGACACCTTTCATCTCCGAAGAACTCGAACGCCATCTCGTGAACGAGCTATCGGGAGATCTTGCTTATGACAATATTCGATGGCTTGCTCACTTTCATCGGACAGCAGGTTCTGAAGACTTCCACAAGGCGGCCCTCTACGTGGAACAGAAAGCGAAAGAATATGGCCTGGAGGATGTGAAGCTCGTCTCACAAAAATTCTCTGGACGAAGCTGGAGTGCGAAAAGCGGTGAGCTGTGGGTTGTTGAACCGGCAGAAATAAAATTGGGGAGCTATGCCGAATATGCCGTTGCGCTTGCGACAAACTCTCGATCCACGAATGTAACGGCCGAACTTGTGGACGTTGGAGAAAGCACAGAAAAAGATTATGAGGGGAAAGATGTGATAGGAAAAATCGTCCTGACTTCCGGATCACCGGCAACCGGGATTAGCGAGGGGGTATGGAAACGCGGTGCATTGGGAGTTGTATCATCACTGTACCACACATTTCCTCGAACGAGCACGATGATCGAGCGGCCAGACCAAGTGGCCTGGACGGGAATTCAATATGAAAGTACCGACGGAAAACGTGGTACTTTCGGCTTCATGGTTTCTCCGCGGAAGGGCAAGATGCTTCAGGAATTGCTAAAGAAAGGAAAAGTGAAGGTGAAGGTCGTCATTGATGCGGGCTTCAAAGATCCTCCATCACAGGAATACGTTGAGGCTTTCATCCATGGCTCGAAGATTCGCGACCAGCAGATAG
>JAHEZR010000053.1 GCA_023251005.1 Ignavibacteriota bacterium
AGTCTGCTCGAGCGATTGCGGTTCCGCGGCTTCCACGCTGGATGTGCAGCGCTGTGCCGATGATCCGCTCGGCAATCGCACGGAAGACTGGCGCAGAAACCTGGCCGCCGTAATAACTCCCGTTTCGAGGATTGTCGATCATCACAAGACAGACAATTTGCGGATCTTCAGCCGGAAAAAATCCGACGAAGGATGCTGTATAGCTTCCCGCCTGGTATCTGCCATCGAGATGTTTCTTTGACGTTCCCGTTTTCCCAGCGATGCGCACGCCTTCGATCTTCGCTGAGGTGGCAGTTCCATGCTCTACGACTCCCTCAAAAAAGTTTGTGAGAGTTCGCGCGACTCCCTCTGGAATAACTCTCCGAATGGCTTGCGGCTTTCCTTCATCCGATGTTTCACCATGTGGGCCGAGACTCTTTTTTACAAGATAGGGTTTGAGAAGCGTCCCGCCGTTTGCAACCGCACCATAGGCTGCAAGAATTTGAATCGGGGTGATACCAACCTCGTAGCCGTATGCCATCGTGTTTAAGGTCGTGGTGGACCAGGTACTTGGCTTCTTCAACTCGCCGCGAATTTCTCCGGGTACTCCGATCCCCGTCGGAGAGCCAAATCCAAATTCTTTCGCTTTCCTGTAGAGGCGTTCTCCGCCGATGATGTCGCTCGCTTTCGCCATGACGATGTTTGAGGAGAGCTCCATGGCTTCCTGAAATGTAATCCATCCATATTCGTGTGTGTCTTTGATGACGCGCTCTCTTCCATTCCGAAGTGGAATTCTATACTCGCCATTCTCTGCAAAAAATTTCTTCTCGGGTTGGACGAGGCCGGCTTCCAGCGCCGCTGAGGCCGTCACCAGCTTGAAGATTGAACCGGGCTCAAACATGTCCGTAACTGCACGAAGCTTCTGGCTCTTCACTTCGTACCGACCGACCTCGTTGGGATTCACTCCAGGATACTGGGCAAGCGCCAGGAGCTCGCCGGTTCGAGGGTTCATCGCCGCCACAAGACCACCGTCGGCATTGCTTCTCTTTATACCTCGTTCCAACTCCTCTTCGGCGATGGATTGATAAGAAAGGTCAATGGTCAACCAGAAACTGGCTCCCGGCGTTGGCTCTACTCGTGGGTAATCGACTGAAGGCTTTCGGTTCCCCAAACCATCTCTTTGGAGGATGACATACCCATCCGTGCCGCGGATTTGCCTATCAAACTGGAGTTCGAGACCGCTCAGCCCCCTGTTGTCAATATCTGTAAAGCCAAGAAGTTGCCCGGCAACCTCATCATAATGATAGAGGCGCCTCGGTTCCTGGAGAACGACAACCCCTTCAAGCACATCTCCCTTTAACCTTTTTGCGATATCTGGGGGAACCCGCCGTTCGAGCCAAACAAACCTCTTTTCTGTCCGCAGTTTCTCAAGATAGAACCGCTTTGGCTTACCAAAAATGCGGGAGAATTCCTCCGCTACCCTTTTCGCGTCGTCCCCAACAATTTTTGGATCTGCTGCGTACGAGACATACATGCTGTTTGAGACAAGGACATTGCCGTTCCGATCATAGATGTTTCCCTTCGATGCGGGAAGAGGCATGCGGACTTCATACTGGCGACGTGCAATCTCTTGATACTTCGGAGCCTCGACAATTTGAATCTGAACGAGGCGCCACGCCACAAGAACAAATAATAATAGAAGGAAGATCTTTAGGATCAGAAGTCGAGCTCGCTGTGTGCCGTGCGTCTTTGCATCCTCTAACTGAGGGGTCCCTTGCTTTCGGGAAAGAATCATTGTTTCCGCTTCTCCTTCTTCTAGTCTTTCATCAATTTCTGATCGACTTCCAGCCACTGCGGTTGTTCCTTTGGATGTCGTAGTCCGAGCTGCTCGATTGCAATCTTTCCAATCCTTTCGAGGCTCGACCGTCGATTGATTTCAGCCAACAAGATCTCATTGCCATTCTTGACTGCTTCATACTTTTGTTGTAGCTCGCTCACTTCAACCACAAGCCGGTTCACCGCAATGATGTTGCTGATGTACAGGATGATGGCAAGGGCTGCGAAGAACAAAAAAATCATCGAATTGAAAGTGGATGATCTGCGCTTGGGAGCTCTCAAACTAAGACTTCCCGGTTCGTTTGCCGGCGCTTTCTCGGAAGCACTCTCATTATAGAGCAACCGCCGCTCCTTCACTGCTAAATCTGAGGTGCTTTCGTTTTCTACTTGGATGGTCGGTGACATCACGCTGACGAGATTTTTTCTGCCGCTCTTAGCTTTGCACTGCGAGCGTTTGGGTTTCGCCTAATCTCTTCGGCTGACGGAACAATGGGCTTCGCAGTTAAGATTTTTAGCCGTGCTACCTTTGGTCGGTCCGGAAGCAGCTTGCTTCCCGACGGAATTGTCCGGGCTGCTTCCTCTCTAAAAAAGTTTTTCACGATCCGATCCTCGAGAGAGTGGTAGGATAACACAACGATTCTACTTCCTTGTCGAAGCATCTGTAGACCGATCCCGAGCCCTTCCTCCAGAGTCTGAAGCTCTTGATTTACTTTAATCCGAATTGCCTGAAAAACTCGGGCGAGCGATTTAGTCAAAAACCTCGGCCCGACGACTGACCGAACAAGATCTGCAAGTTCTCCCGTTGTATTGATTGTCTGACGCTTGCGTGCGATAGATATGCGTTTTGCAAGGGATCGGGATTTCCTCTCTTCTCCATATTCCCACAATATATCTGCCAACGTTTTCTCAGAGTAGCAATTGACAACCGTCCAGGCGTCTAATTTCTGACGACGATCCATTCGCATATCAAGGTGCTTGTCACTGCGGAAACTGAATCCGCGGGTTGGAGAATCAAGTTGAAAGCTGGAAACCCCGAGGTCAAGGAACAAACCGTCAATCATGTTTACATCTAGATTTTTCAGAATGGACCCTAGGTTTCGAAAATTGTCTTGGACGAGCGTTACCCGATCTCCAAACTTACGGAGTCGGTTCTTCGCGAATGAAATTGCTTCTTCGTCCGCATCGATGCCGATGAGGCTACCACCTTCAGAGAGTAACTTGAGGATTTCCCCTGCATGCCCACCGCCGCCAACAGTGCCATCAACATAGACACCTGCTGGTTGAAGATTCAAGAACTGTAGTGTCTCAGTAAGAAGTACTGGTGTGTGATATACATGCGTCATTTCTCCAGCTGCATAGCTCTAACTGCAGCGTTACCCCTTTTGACCCAATACCGCCTCGGCGACTGACTCGTAGGAGGTAGGCTGAGTACTCAAATACTCCTCATAGCTCTTCGGATTCCAGACCTCGATGCGTTCGAGGACTCCGATGATCAAGACTTCGTTTTCGATGCCTGCAAACTTTAATAGATCTTGGGGAATGATGATGCGAGCTTGGCCATCGAGTTGCGCTTCGGTTGCCCACTGGAGAAGAGTTCGCACAAAAAATCTATGCTGTGGGTTTGAGGGCGAGAGACCCCGAATGGATTGTTCCAGCTTGTTCCATTCATCGAGTGGGTAAACAAAGAGGCACTGCTCGAACCCCCGTGTTACTACAAATGTGTCGTTGGCTTCTGGAGAGAGAGACTTGCGGAGCTTTGCCGGGATGTTAATGCGGCCTTTGCTATCAACGGAGTATGCGTAGCGGCCCTTGAATGATGACATTTTTTCAGCCGAAAAACGAAAGGAAAAACGCCCCGAATCAAAAAAATTTCAACCCACTGGCTCCCCACTTTTACCCACTATGGGTAGCTAATTTAATCAATTAAAAATTAATGTCAAGGAAAAAATGGACAAAGTGAAGAATTTTGAGGGTGTGGATAACTCAAAGAGAGGTGCCGGCTACTCAAATCTTGACGAGTTACCCACTGGGAGGGTTAAGAGAAATGATGATTTAGAGATGCGAAATCTTTGAATTCAACCTGAATTCACTAATTGTGCAATTGGTTTCGCCGCCTGTGCGAGGAACCCAGGTTGAAGGATGCAAGGAAAAAGTGAGTGCGACGAGGTTGCTCAAGTGAAACAAACCCCACCTTCGGATCTCGGTCCCACCCGTAGAAAGTCGATCGCGATAGGCCGGTCTCTATCAGATTACCCCAAGTCGATTGAGTTCCTTCTGGAGGTGCCCGATATCTTGAAAGACAATTCCGCTCATCCCGGCGGCCTCTGCGGTTCGTATGTTCTGCTTGAGATCATCGATGAATAAAATCTGCTGCGGGGGAACATCTACGTTTGTCAAGACAACCTGATAGACAGCGGGATCTGGTTTTAGAACTCCAATTTCATATGAAAGAAAATATCGCTCAAAGCGTTTTAGCACCGGCAGCATCTCATCCAGGTGATGGAAATGAAGTTCATTGGTATTGCTCAGTAGCATCAAGCGGTAGCTTGGTGCGAGACGTTCAACGAGCTCAGGGACCCCTAGCACAGGGGATGGGAGAATTGAAACCCAAGCCTTCCGGAATTGATCAAACGTATACGACTTCCCGAGCTTTGCATTTATTACTTGCAGAAACTCCTCCGCGGTAGCTTTTCCCATCTCGAACGCGCGAGACTCATCCTCCAGAAGGTGATACAATTCCCCCTCCGTCATCTCATGATCGAAGCCGAGGGTCCGCAGGAATGCAGCATAGTCCACTTTCACCAAGACATTGCCAAGGTCAAATAAGATAATCGAGAAGCGCTGTTGTGTTCTACTTGAGTTTTTCACCGACTGTCTCACACTTACTCGCCTCCGGCGGCGGTGGTAAATCTTGGTGCCAAGATTTCCTCACCGACTCGGAGCGTGCTCTCGATCTCCTCTTTCATCGTACCGTAGCAGTAGGATACCCACCATCCAGCTGGTATGTCCGACGCTTCACTACCGGGGAATTGCCGCCCCTCGTCCTGCTGTGAGAGGAACGTCTGCAGCTCCCTAATGGGCGGCGAACGACGCACCTGGATGCTGAGAAGCTGGCGGTAGCGCCCTACTTGTCGAGCACGATAAGAAATGATTGCAGCTTCCCGCTTCTCAATCGGAAGTTGGAGCATTTGAGTGCGCGTCTCAATCATGTCCTTGAACAACGACATATCCAGATCCAGTCTCTCCATCTCTTCAATATAATATTGTAGTGCTTCTGCGCCTGTTCCCGGCTTTCTCAGAGCTTCCGCAAACATGGACTTCAACGCAGCCAACTCTCCTCTCCAAGTTTCAATCGTGTCCGCCGAGAGCGCGCCATCTTTCAACTTAGCGCTTAGAGACGCGTAGTGGTTTGCAGCGGGGAAGTAAGGCTTTGTCCATTCGACGAAGAGACGATTCAAACCATTCAGGCCTTCGAGAACGAGTGGGGCTCGTTCGTTTCCAAAGCCTTGCTGTATCGCCGCTCCCCACGCCATCGGCGGACTGTATCCGCGTGGATTCCATGCCAGTGCTCCACAACTCATCATACTTGGATGGTAGGCTGAGTAAGGCATGGGCATGTTGAGACCATATCCCTTCATCGCTGTGGCGAATTCGGGTGGACGGTTGTGAACGGGGAACGGGAGAATAACTGAGCGGCGATAGTCGTTGACAATTTGATTTTCGAAGAAGATGGGTTTGCGGCGGGCGAGCTCGTTGAACTCCTTCTCCTGCACTTCCGCATATCCTTCTGGATAATCATTCCAATTGTTGGCGATGTAGATCTCAACTCCTGCGGGGAGTGCTGAACCAAGTTTTTGGAGGTAATCAATATGCTTCAGTCGGAATTCCTCAGCACGTTCCGGCTGAGGCGGCCAGCCTGCCAATTCTCCAGGAACCCAGTAAACTTCTGGAACAAAGGTCAACTCGAAGTCCCTGCCCAATCGCTCCTCAAGCCTGTGGTAAATCGCAAGTGTCAAGTTCATTTCTGCCTCGACGGACTGGTAGGTCTGATCGTCGAACATAATCCCAAAACTCCGGAATCCTGTTTCTACTGCCCGGTCGTAAAGTGACACAACCCGGTTTACATGATCCGGATTCGTGGCATCGAAGTCCTTCGGAAAAGAGAGCCGGCTCAGTTGATACATCAGTTCGATGCCCAGGTTGCGTGCATGGTCGACCATCCCCCGATCCTCTTCTCCTAAGCTTTCCCCGGCTGTCCAGTTCCACAGACCATAGAAAATTCGGTTGAACTTGTACCGAAATGCGAAGTCCACAATGTCTCTTGGATTCCGATCGCTCCGGACCCAACCGATTAGCAGACGAAGCGACAATGTGGGCCAATCTTCAATCTCACCACAGGGGATGCAGAGTTCACCGTCACGATCCTTTGAGAGCAGCTGCACAAGCGTGGTCACGCCCCGCAGCAATCCTGTCCCCTCTTTCGCAACAAGAACAACATGATCTCCACCAATATGCAATGTATATGACTCTGGTTTCTCGAGCGGGGTGATGTTTAGTCTCTTCACCCACTCGAATGCAGCCGAATCGGGTTTTGTTATGCCAATAACGAGTTTTACGCGTGCTGCAAGTCCCGATCCGGCGACTTTCCATCCATAGACGGTACTGAGTTCCCGGCGCAGCCACGCAAGCGCGCTCGCCTCACTTTCTTCAGCAGGTTCATTGCAGATGAGATCAGCTACGGAGAGACCCGCCCGAGTTAGCTGTAAAAAATTCCCGTCGAGAGCTATACGCTGCGGAGGAGGGAGGAGCCGGTCTTGGATAGAAGTGGGCAAAACACCAGGAGGTGGATCGTG
>JAHEZR010000054.1 GCA_023251005.1 Ignavibacteriota bacterium
AGTGTTCAGAATGTGTGCAGCTTCGTTCATCTCAGCCAGAAATGTGCTCTCGCCTGTTGCGATGCTATCCATCGCACCAACGCGCGTATAAATCTTGTCCACAAGGCCGATGTTTGCAGATTTTGCCGGCACGAAGCTCCCCATCTGCGCCATGAGAACGATGAGCCCGATCTGGCGCAGGTAGCTCGACTTCCCGCTCATGTTCGGGCCAGTGATGATGAGAATTTGATGTACCTCAGTATCGACGATGCAATCATTTGGAATGTAGCGCTCGCCGGGCGGAAGGAGCCGCTCGATGACAGGATGCCGTCCGCCGCGGATTTCGATCCGTGCGCTCTCATTCACCTCGGGACAGCAGTAGTCATACTCCACCGCTGCCTCCGCAAGGCTCACGAAGCAATCGATGGTTGCGATGATCTGGGCATCCTTCTGGATCGTGACGGCATTTTCACCGACGCTCCGCCGAAGCTCATTGAACAAATCTGTTTCGAGGGAAAGAATTTTTTCCTCAGCGTGGAGAATCTTCTCTTCGTACTCCTTGAGCTCCGGCGTGATGTACCGCTCGGCATTGACGAGCGTTTGCTTGCGGATGTAGTCTTGGGGCACTTTGTTCTTGTGCGTGTGCGTCACCTCGATGTAATAGCCAAATACATTATTGAAACCCACCTTGAGTGAGGGGATACCAGTCCGATCTCTCTCCTTCTTCTGGAGATTGGCGATCCACTCCTTGCCACTGAAAGCAATCTCTCGCAGGTTGTCGAGCTCTTGGTCGTATCCTTTCTGGATCACACCGCCATCCGCAAGGTTGAGCGGCGGATCGTCAACGATAGCAGTCGCAATCTGTTGAACCAATGAGTGAAGAGGCTCAAGTCCATCCCGTGATGAAGCGAGCTGATGTGCAATGCAAGGCTGGATTATAGATTTGAGATTTGGGATTCGGGATAAAATGAACTTGAGAGCGATCATCTCGCGCGGATTCGCTCGGCCCGTCGCAATCTTGGCGATAAGTCGCTCAAGATCGCCAACGTTTGCAAGCGTCTCCTTAATCTTCTTCCGTACCAGGCTCTTTTCCACCAACTCCTTCACCGCTTCGAGGCGTGCTCTGATCGGTTCCAATCTCTTCAGCGGTTGGATGATCCACTTCTTCAGTAGCCGACCGCCCATTGGCGTTTGGGTTTGGTCGAGAAACGAGAACAGCGTTCCAAAGCGTCCACCTTCCATCAACGGTGCGAGGATTTCCAAGTTCCGCTGCGTTGACGGCGGAATGACCATATACTCGCCGATGTCATACGGGACAATTTTCCTCAAGTGAGGAAGGTTTGCCTTCTGAGTCTCCTGCAAGTAATTGAGGACGGCACCAGCAGCAACGAGACCGATCTTGAGCTCTTCACATCCAAAACCTTTCAGCGTTTGCGTTTGGAAATGGTTAACGAGAAGCTCATAACCGAAATCAAGGTTGAACACCCAATCCTCAGCTTTCGTGTATGTCTTCGAGAACTGACCTTTCAAGAGCTCAGATATCGTGTTGTAGTCTCGCTTCTGGACGAGAATCTCCGTGGGAGACAACACCCCAATTTGTTCCCTCAAGGTTATCAGTGGAAATTCACTCACAGCAAATTCGCCGGTGGAAACATCGACGAAGGAAAAACCAATGACATCCACACTCGTTGCAAACGGACCTGGAAGCGCAATCGCTGCGAGATAATTATTCTGCTTCTGCTCGAGAACTTTGTCTGAGAAGGCAATGCCGGGCGTGACGACTTCGATGACATCGCGCTTTACGATTCCTTTGGCAAGTTTCGGATCTTCGAGTTGTTCACAAACTGCAACGCGATGGCCTGCTTTGAGAAGCTTCGGAAGGTACGTGTCAAGCGCATGATGAGGAAAGCCGGCGAGCGGAACCTCGGCGGCGGCGCCGTCACCGCGTCTTGTCAGTGTAATGCCGAGGACTTTCGAGGTAATTTTTGCATCTTCTTCGAACGTCTCAAAGAAATCTCCCATACGGAAGAGGAGAATTGTCCCCGGATACTTCGCCTTAATCTTCTGATATTGTCTCATCAAGGGGGTGGACATACGCCTGAAACACAGAGAAGAGAAAGAAGGAACAACCCGTGTAAGTGCTTAATTCCCAGCGGGATCCGACCCTTACGGTTTGGAGCGTCCAACTCTGGTATCCCTAACTTATCCTTTTTCTCCCTTTAAATCAAGGACGATAGAAAAACAAAAACCGACCCGCGACATATCCGGGATCGGCTTCTGTGACAACTCCATCACCGCTTTACTCAGCGGATACCCTCTCCAAACATCGCCGCTGCAAACTGCGCGGTAAGTTTCACGTCCCGAATGAAGTTCACCGCAATCTTCAGTGGATTGATTCGGTGAAGCCTTCCCCGCCGGAGATGCTGAAGCGTTCGGAACCAAAAATCGTTCAGATGCTCACGCGAGTAGGTAATTTTGTCCGAGAGAATATTTAGTTTCTTAAAATAAAGAGCCGCCTTCGAGGGAACGATGATTTTGATCTGCGTATGTCCCTGAATCTCCTTTACCTTGAGAGCCGCGCGTGCATAGGCCTCATGGAGCTCCTGTACGCGGAGTTTTCTCCACTCTTTCACATCAGTACGAATTTTTTGAATCTCGTCGATGACCCACTGCTCTTTCTCACTGCGTTGACGGGTCTGGAGCCAGAGTTCCTCCATCTCGAGAAAGAGTTTGACCCACGCGACAAGATAACTCTTCACTTCCTTGGCACGCTTCCGGACATGGACAACCCATGGGTCAATCGCGTAACCAGGTCTTCGGGAGTGTCGATCTTTCAGCCGGAAGAATCCCGTAATCATCGGATGGTTATCCTCGATGTGAGAGGCACTCTTATACCAGATGCAATTCTTAAACACGTCCCAGTACCGGTCAGGAGGAGTGCGGAGAAGGATCTGCTTCATGTTCTCGAAGCTGTAGAAGGATCGCCACGCCGCTCGGTAGGCATCTTGCCACTCACCCGGTTTCATCGACGGATGATTCATCGTCTCATGGAAGGAATCGAACCGATTGTAATCGGAGTCCATGTACTCACCACGCTTCACCATTTCGAGGTGGTCGTGACATCCCGGCAATGGTGCGAGCATAAAGAAAGACGCTTGATCGACCTTGATTTCGCTCGCCAGTCTCTTCACATCGTCGAGCACCGATTCGTGCGTGTCAAACGGGAATCCAATGATATACCCCACGTGTGTCGAAATGTGATCGTCATGGTATGTCTGGATCAAATTAACAAAATCATCCACATCGTTCTGCCTCTTTCCTGCTGCTTCGAGGTTCTTCTGATTAATGCTCTCCATCCCGATGAAAACCATCGAGCAACCAGCCTCGCGTGCCTTCTTTACGAAGTTCTTAATCTTATAGGAAAGGACATCCACCTGCATCAAGAACTCGATCTTGATTCCTTCCTCATGCCGGAGCTTGATGAGGATATCAAAGACCTGTTCCCAGTACTTATTCCGTGCGAAGTTATCATCGGTGAAGAAATAGAAAGAGACTTTGTTCTCATAATAATTATAACGGAGCTCACGTGCGAGCCCCTCCGGATCGCGCATCCGCATCTTCCGTCCCTGGACGTTGATGATGGTACAGAAGCTGCAATTGAACGGACACCCGCGACCACAATCGATCGTTCCGAAGTTTGAGGTGAGAAACTTGCTGAGGTACCTCTTGTGGATCTTCGGAATGGGTTTATACTGCAAGTCCGGCAAATCTGCCAAGAGGTTGTAGACAGGCTGCAGTTTTCCCATGACAGCGTCTTGGAGGATCTCCTCCCAATGCTCTTCAACCTCACCGAGGACTACGGTGCAACCGGCGTCGATGACGGCCTGAATCTCCGGAGGTATGGTGTGAAGCATGGCAACCGACCCGCTGACGTGGAATCCGCCGATAAGAACTGTGAGCCCGGCTCTCCGGATTTCCATTGCGAGGTCGCTTGCTCGCGGGTACTGGTTCGTCTGAACTCCAACGAAGCATACGATAGTTTTGGTGTGCGGCTTTTCGCTTGAGCGGACGATCTTCTTCACATCGATGTAGTGAACGCTTTCATCGAGGAGTTCGATTTTCCATTTGAGGTCGGCACCGAGAGTACCTCGGCGGCGGACATCTTCGGTAAGTCCGTAGAGACAGGCCAGCGAGTTACTCGGCAGCACACCTCGCCAATGCCGGATGACATATCCGTCGTCATCGTACTTCGAGCACTTGATGAGATAGATGACAAGCGACTCGATTCGCTGCTCATCCTCGATCTGCATCGAGATCTCCTTCGCTGAAGTTGGTAGGGACATCGTGGTGAGTTGTATTGGTTCTTGAGGTGTTGACTTGGGTTCGGAGCCGAAACGGAGAGCACAGTCAGCGTAGGCGGTCCCCGAAGCGACCCAGTTAGCGGAAACGGTTTTTCCTTAAATTAAGGGAAAAATCAGCTTTGTCAACTGCAAAATGGTGAAATGCGATTTCCACCGTATAAAGGGCTAGAAAAAATTAGACAAAAAGAGTTTCCCCCCTCTTACATCAGTTATCTGCTAGACAGCTCTGAGGCTGATTTTCTCTCGTTCCGCGTGAAGGTTGAGTACTCAAGCATCTGCTTCATCAGGTCTTGAGGATACGAAACTATTACATCAGTGATGTTCCCGCTGGAATCTTTTATGAGATCGAGCTTCGGCATGACAAAACCTGTGTAAGAAGACACATCGAGGTGTTTGATGCGCTCGAGAACCTCATCGCGCAAAGTGGTGTCGATCTTCAAGCCGTACGTGTCGATGAGCTTCTTTGCTCCAGCCAGGTCTCCCTCGGCCTTCACCCTCATTACCTCGGCAAGAAGTTTGCCGACCATCTCGTGTGCTTTATCGTAGTCGACGATGGTGACATACGTTTTGCCGCCTCTCTTCTCCATCTTGATGGCATCAGAATTATCCAGAATGTATTTCCCAACCATCTGTCGGTCTTTCATATGGTCTTCTTCAAGCTGATCGCCCGTTCGAATCCTTCTGAGCTGTGTAAGAAGAGCATTGCGGACATAGTCGATGTACATTGCCTTTGCCACATCCTTGTTCGGAATCGCACCGAGCTCGATTATCTTGTCGTCCCAGATGTGCCACAAAGCCACAAGATCCGCGCGGCCTTCTTCAAGAGCGGAGTAGTAACCGGGGAGATAGCTCGCGGCGTCGCCACTCACCACAACTTTTCCTGATGCGTGGCCAAGAACTTCGTGCATCGTCGTGAGCATGTTGTCTGCGAGTGTCCCATATTCATCCACCAGCCGTCTCTCTGCTTCGTTGTAACCAAATTCATCGATGAGGATTTGCCCGCTTGACTTGGTCCCTGCGTCGATGATATTTCCAAGAACGATGCTCTTGCTTCCATATTTTTCTCTGATGGCATCCTCGTTCGGGAGGTTGATGCCTATCGGACTAACGGGCCCTGTTCCTCCTGTCTCGATGAGGATGTTAACGAAATTTGCTGTAAGTGCCTTGATGCCTTGTTTCTTGTACTTGTTCTCCCACGGCATTCTGTCTTCGAAGTACTGCGCGTTTCTGCCAAGATCGCTGATGGTTTTCGTGAGCTTCTGGTCTGACCAGTAGACGGAGGATTCAAATTCGGCCTTCTGGCCGCGTGGGTCGAGATAGACTTCAATAAAACCATTGATGAAATCGACGGCGGAGGTATCACTGACCCAGTGGATATTGTACTGACGGAAATCCTCGAGATCTCCGGTTTTGAAGTGCTTGATCAGCTTATCAATCGTTCCCCGCTGATACTCACCTGAAGCATAAGGCTTCGCCATCTCCAAGTATTTGATGACTGCCCTTAAATCTTCTGCGTACATTTCGGGGGATAGGCCATCACCGCCGGCACGCCAAACTTTTTCAACAAGTTTGCCTTTTTCTTTTACAAGCTTTGAGTTCAGCGAGTTCTTTTCGTTCCCCGCCTTCGCCCACGTTTCAACTTCTTTCGTTGTCAAACCTTCACCGTAGAAATTCACTCCACTCTCCTTCACCCAATCATGGCCAGGGGTCTTGTCAGTCATCAACGGCTCGTACGAGTCGTCGAACATGACTCTCCGCAAGGCCTCCAATCTTGATGCAGGAGACTCGCCAGACTTTAATCCGAAACCCGCCCCATTCTTCTGTGCGGTTTCTGCGGCAAGTTTAAAATCCTCGAACGTGCACTCCGGCACAATCTTGTGAGAGGTGATGTGGTCGTAGAAGCCGTTATTGATCCAGAAGAGTTTTGCATACTTGATGATCTTCTGAAGAACGGTAGAGTCAATGCCTGCAGGATGCGTGATAATGTTTTCAACGAGGTCCCGTACATCAAACGCATTGCGGTGATGCTGAGCAATTGCAATATCTCTCCCTGCAAGGGTAGCGAGGTAAAGATAATAGGCAAAG
>JAHEZR010000055.1 GCA_023251005.1 Ignavibacteriota bacterium
AGACCATGATCGATATGGATGCAGTGGAGTTGATCACCTATCGCCTGATGAACCAGAGCCGCCGTCACCGCCGAATCCACACCGCCACTCAATGCGCAAATTACGTTATGACCAGCTACCTTCTCTCTGATCTCCGATACCTTCTGACGGATGAATGACTCGGGCCCCCAACCTCCTCTCACTTCACAGATCTTGTACAAGAAATTATGAAGAATCTTCTTGCCCTGAGGAGTATGGACAACCTCCGGATGAAATTGCACACCGTACAACTTTTTCTCGAGATTTCGGATGGCACACAACGGAGAGTTGGGAGTATAAGCCACACGCTCAAACCCAGCTGGCAATTTCGAGAGTGCATCCCCATGACTCATCCACACTGTCAGTTCTCCATCGAGGCCGGCAAAGAGGTCGGAGCGCTCATCAATCGTCACGACTGCTTTCCCAAACTCTCGCCGGGCTGAACCGTCTACCCTACCGCCAAGATGATCAGCCATGAGCTGAAGTCCATAACATATCCCAAGGACAGGAACGCCTAAATCGAAGATTTCTTTTGACGGATGCGGCGAGTTTGGAGCATAAACGCTCGCAGGTCCACCTGAAAGAATGATGCCACGAGGCTGAAGCTGGCGGATTTTTTCTGTGGAAAGACTAAAAGGATGGATTTCAGAATAGACACCGCACTCGCGAACGCGCCGTGCGATAAGCTGAGTGTACTGAGAACCGAAGTCGAGAACCACAATCACTTCCGATGGTTGCATACGAGAATATACCGAATTTTGGTTTTACTTTCAAAAGTATAAAGTGAGGCGTCGTTGATTTGCGACTGGCAGCTTGAGAAAACTCGGTAAAAATACCGATCGAGACTAAACGAAGAGGCGAATGAGTTTGAAGATAAGTGCGGCTACGAGAGAGGAGACTGGGATCGTGAGGACCCACGCCCACACAATGCGATTAGCTACTCCCCATTTCACTGCAGAAAGTCGTGCCGTCGAACCTACGCCGACGATTGCACCTGTGATTGTGTGTGTCGTTGACACTGGGATCCCAGTAAGTGTCACGAAGAAAAGAGTAAGCGCCCCACCGGTCTCGGCACAAAAACCGCCGACCGGCCGCAGCTTCGTGATCTTCTGCCCCATCGTACGTACAATGCGCCAGCCACCACTGAGCGTCCCCAGAGCGATCGCCGCGTGCGCGGATAAGACAACCCAGAGAGGAATCGATGGAAGCGTCCCACCCGGACCAAAAGCAATTATTCCACCCGAAGCAAGCACTTGAGTAATAATACCCATCGTCTTCTGTGCGTCGTTCCCACCGTGCCCCAAGGAGAAAGCTGCGGCCGAGAGTAACTGTCCCCGCCGAAAAAGTTTCTCAACCAGGTTTGGGGTCCATTTACGAAGAAGCCAGTAGAGTCCTACCATCAAAGAAAAACCCAGCACCATGCCAAGGAGCGGTGAAGCAAAGATAAAGGTAATCGTTAGTAGCCAGAAATCAGTTCTCAATAGACCACTTACACCACCGTAAGCAACAATTCCTGCACCGGCATAACCGCCAATGAGCGCGTGGGAACTCGAAGTCGGCAACCCAAGATACCAAGTAATTAGATTCCAAAAAATTGCTCCAACCAATGCTGCCAGCAAGACGTAAAGACGCAAATCGGGCAAGATAAGATCCATACGGATACCCTCACCAATCGCTTTCGCTACATGAGTACCGAATATAGCAAAGGCCACGAAGTTGAAGAAGGCTGCCCAGACCACTGCTATGGCTGGCGACAAAACACGCGTGGAAACAACGGTCGCAATCGAATTTGCTGCATCATGAAAACCGTTGAGGAAGTCAAAGAAAAGAGCGACGAAAATGAGAACAACGACGAAGGTTAACATAGAGAATGTGTTTGGGGGAGCCAGAAAGGCGGGTCTATGTATTCTTCAATATAATGCTCTCCAACGTGTTTGCTGCATCCTCACATTTGTCAGTCGCGGTTTCCAAACCGACGAGAACCTCCTT
Organism: Ignavibacteriota bacterium; assembly: GCA_023251005.1. The sequence goes on from JAHEZR010000055.1 coordinate 2,008, forward strand.
AATCTTAATGAGCTCTATGGGGTCCATGGATTGCTTAAACAATCCAGCGATGGCATTTTCGAAAATATCATCTGCTTGATTCTCAAGACTATTGATGAGCACACTCGCGCCAAGGACGTGTTCTCTGTTCGCCATGTCGCGAAGAAGTGGCATTGCCTTCGTCAGCTCGTCGATGGCCTGCTTAAGAGTATCGGTGAGTGCAATACCTTCGGGGGGAAACTCATCGATGCCGTAGAGAGTGATCCGTTTACTGGTTCCTTGGATATAGTCGAGTACGTCATCGATGGCACTTGCGAGAGAATGGATGTCTTCCCGATCGAATGGGGTAATGAACGAAGAGCTCAGCTCTTGAAAAATCCGATGGGTGATCTCATCTCCCTTGTGCTCGAGAGCTTCTATTTTTTTGATTTTTTCTGCCCGTTCATGATTTGAGCGGAGTCGAACGATCTGCTGGACCGTCGCACCTGTCTCCTGAAGATTCTTAGCATCCTCTTCAAATAGAGCGAAGAATTTATCATGACGCGGCAGGATCGCCTTGAGGATTCTATTGAATTTCATGGTTCTGCTCGATTCTCACTATTCATCAAGAATTTTTGGTTTTATTTCTTGTTCGAACAGACTCTTGTAGAGTGCGTCAGTCTGTTCGCGGGAAAGGAGGAAGGAAATCAACCGTTGAAGGAAACTTCCTATCTGAATGAAAAATAAAAAGATCTTACTTCAATTGCAATCTGTCAGAGAGCCTTGAGCGCCGCGACGAATTGATCCATTTCCAGCTTGGTGCGTTTTTCCGTCACGGCCACAAGAAGGCCCCCTTTGCTGTCGCCAAACTCCGTGAGGTCAATTCCCGCGAGGATCCCATTCTTCGTAAGCTCTTGAATAATGAAAGAGGGTGACTTGGGTGTCTCTAGTACGAATTCCTTGAAAAAGGGCTGCTTCCACTTTAGTTTGAAGCCAGGGATCTTAGCGATCTCTGCAGCGAGATAGTGGCTCTTCTGTAGACAAAGGTTCGCAACCTGCGACATTCCCTGTTTTCCCATCAGGCAAAGATATACACATGCCGCCAGCATCATAAGGCCCTGATTCGTACAAATGTTTGAGGTCGCCTTCTCTCGACGGATGTGTTGCTCGCGCGTCTGGAGGGTTAGCGTGAAACCCCGTTTTCCATCTACATCAATTGTAATTCCGGATAGCCTCCCAGGGACTTTCCTGAGCAAGAACTCCTTTACTGCGAAGACTCCGAGGTACGGACCGCCGAAACTCAACGGAATTCCGAGCCCTTGACCTTCACCGACGACAACGTCTGCGCCATATTCGCCTGGCGATGCGAGCACACCAAGAGAGATCGGATCAACCGAGACGACGAAGAGGGCTCCGGTCTCGTGGGCAATGCGCCCGATTTCAACGACATCTTCCAGACATCCATAGAAATTCGGCTGTTGGACAATCACAGCGGCAGTTTGCTTCGTGACAAGATTCTGTAACTCTCGCGCATCTGCCACACCGTCCTTCCGAGAGGCGTAGCGGATCGAGACATCCCATCCCTGCATGTATGTCCTGACAATCTCAAGGTACTGCGGGTGTACTTTCCCTGCGAAAACAAGCTCTTTACGATCAGTGTGTCTGACAGCCAGGAGACAAGCTTCAGCAAGAGCACTGCCGCCGTCGTACATGGAGGCATTCGCCACGTCCATGCCCGTCAAGTTACAGATCATCGTCTGATATTCATAGATGCCTTGAAGCGTGCCTTGACTTACCTCCGCTTGATAAGGAGTGTATGCAGTTGAGAATTCGGACCGCGAGATGATCGCTCCGACAGCTGCGGGGATGAAGTGGTCGTAAGCACCGCCGCCGAGAAATGTAATGTTGTCCTGCGTGTTCCTGTTTCTCCGCGAGAGTGCCTGAAGCTCCCTCAAGACCTCCACTTCTGAAAGAGGTTCGGGAAGAGCGATTCCATCTCGAAGTCTGATCTCAGGAGGTATGTTCGCGAGAATCTCGTCGAAACTCGAGACGCCGATCTTCTTGAGCATCTCACGACGATCTCGCTCAGTATTTGGATAAAAAGGCATCGTGCTAATTTAGAGTGAACGGAGAGATGCTGGCGTGGAAGAGATTCGGTGATCTCCTGATGATGGATCAATTTAGCGAACGAATGACACTCGTGTTGCTGTCTTATTGCCCTACTAGATTCTTGTACCCTTCTGCGGTGATCAGACTTTCCGCTTCTTTCAGTTCTTTAATCTTCAGCTTCACCATCCAGCCCTCTCCGTAGGGATCTTTGTTCACAAGCTCTGGAGAGTCATTTAGTTTCTCGTTAACCTCGATGACTTCTCCCGAGACTGGAGAGTAGAGCTCAGCGACTGTCTTTACAGCTTCAATCGTCCCACACGATTCACCCTGTCGAACCTGCTTCCCGATTGATGGGAGTTCGAGAAAAACAACATCGCCCAATTCACTCTGAGCGAAATCTGTGATCCCGATCGTTCCAACAGATCCGTCTATGAGGATCCACTCATGCTGCGCGGTATATGCGAGATTCTCTGGAAAATTCATTTCGTGTCCCCTTGAGGTCAATCACTGAAAACAAATTTCTCGATGAAGCCCGTGTCATACTTCCCAGACCGAAAATTATCGTCCTGCATCACCTTCTTGTGGAAAGGAATTGTCGTATGCACCCCTTCGATGATGAACTCCTCGAGGGCCTGGTACATCTTGTTAATGGCTTCGTTCCGGGTTGGAGCATGCACAATCAATTTCGCAATGAGAGAATCATAATATGGTGGGATTACATAGCCTGCATAAGCATGAGTGTCCACGCGTACCTTGAAGCCACCTGCGACGTGAAAGCTTGTAATCTTCCCCGGCGAAGGGCGAAAATCGCTGAACGGATCTTCCGCGTTGATACGACACTCAATTGCATGTCCCTGGGCCTTGACCTTCTTTTTACTCAATCGCTCTCCCGCAGCAACGCGGATCTGCGTCTTCAGGAGATCAACGTCCGCAACTTCTTCTGTGACGGGATGCTCTACCTGAATACGGGTGTTCATCTCCATGAAATAGAAATTTCTTTCCTCATCAACAAGAAACTCGACCGTCCCCGCTCCAAGATACTTCACAGCCATTGACCCTTTTACGGCTGCAGCGCCCATTTTCTCCCGGAGCTCCGCATCGACGATTGGCGATGGCGATTCCTCTAGAAGTTTCTGATGCCGCCGCTGGATGGAACAGTCTCGCTCGCCTAGATGAATGACATTCCCAAATCGGTCTCCCATCACCTGAATCTCAACGTGATGAGCACGACTGAGAAATTTCTCTAGATAGATGCTCGGGCTTCCAAAAGCAGACTCCGCTTCGGCTCCCGCGGCTTGAAAAGATTTCTCCAGTTCTTCATCGCTAAAGACAACTCGCATCCCGCGTCCGCCGCCACCTGCTGCTGCTTTGATCATCACCGGGTAGCCGAGTTCATTCGCAATCTCTCGTAGAGTCTTGAGCTCGGTAATAACGCCTTCGCTGCCAGGCACAACAGGAACGTCGGCCTTTTTCATTGTATCACGAGCGAGGGCCTTATCCCCCATCAAGGATATCATCTCTGATGTCGGGCCGATAAAGGTGAGCCCTGACGATGCGCAGATGTCCGCAAAGCTCGGATTCTCTGCGAGAAAACCGTAACCCGGGTGTATTGCTTCGGCGTTCGTTATTTCCGCCGCAGCGATGATGCGAGGAATGTTGAGGTAACTCTCTTTGGAGGGGGGCGGACCAATACAGACCGCTTCGTCGGCAAATCGTACGTGGAGAGAATCGCGATCAGCCTCCGAGTAGACTGCAACGGTCTTAATCCCGAGCTCGTGGCAGGTCCGGATAATCCGTAATGCAATCTCACCTCTATTTGCAATCAGGATTTTCTTGAACATTCAGTATCAAGAATAAATTGGCACGATAACGTTGGTCGTTCACGACGGGCACGAGATTGGAGTGAAACCGAGGGCAAGGGGTTGAAAGAAACTCAGACCGGCTCGATGAGGAAAAGGACTTGATTATACTCTACGGGCTGGGCATTCTCCACTGCAATTTTCACGATGCGTCCGGAGACATCGGACTCAATCTCATTCATGAGCTTCATCGCTTCAACGATGCAGAGAACAGTCCCGGGTTGAACCATCTGACCGACTTCAACGAAAGGATCAGCGTCAGGAGCTGGGGGCCGGTAAAACGTTCCGACGATAGGAGACCTGACCTCGTGGTATTTGACTTCGGACTTTGGTGTCTCCCGAGCTTCAAGGGTAGGAAGCGTTCCTCCCGTGACGCCTGGAGTGGGGATCGCCA
>JAHEZR010000056.1 GCA_023251005.1 Ignavibacteriota bacterium
GCGATGGGATGAGTCTCGCTTATCGCGCAGGTGCACCACTTATGGACATGGAGATGGTCCAGTACCATCCGACAACCCTAAAGGCCAACGGTGTTCTGATCACCGAAGGTGCGCGAGGTGAGGGAGCGTATTTGCTTAACGGCATAGGCGAGCGCTTTATGAAGCGCTATGCACCGAATAAAATTGAACTCGCCGCTCGAGATGTATGCTCGCGTGCGGAGCAGACTGAGATCGAAGAAGGACGGGGTATCGATGGATGTGTCATGCTCGATTGCCGACATCTCGGGAAGGAGGTCGTTCTCACGAAGCTTTCTCAGATCCACGAGCTCGCGCTTGACTATGCCAACGTCGACATTATCAAGGAACCCGTCCCGATCCGCCCTGGTATGCACTATCAAATGGGTGGAATTAAGACAGACGTCAATGGTGCGACCCGAATCCCTGGACTTTACGCTGCAGGCGAGTGTGCATGTGTGAGCCTTCATGGCGGAAATCGCCTCGGTGCAAATTCGCTCCTGGAGACGGTCGTCTTTGGCCGACGATCGGGAGAAGCTGCCGCCGAATATGTAAAGAACGCCTTCCATAAGAATTTTTCCGAGACGGTTATCGCGAAAGACGAACAAGCAATTAAGGCCCTCGTCGCCAGCGATTACAAAGGTGACACGGCAGCTAAAATCCGCCTCGAGATGGGAACGACGATGAACGACAAGGTTGGCGTCTTCCGCACGAAAGAGGGATTGACTCAGGCGATGAATAAGATTTCAGAGTTGAGAGATCGCTATAGAAAAATCGCAGTGCAGGACAAGGGGAGGACTTTCAACACGGACTTGATGTTCACGCTGGAGCTCGGCTTCATGCTCGACTGTGCTGAAACGATTGTCATAAGCGCACTGAATCGTGAAGAGAGTCGTGGAGCCCATTACCGAAAAGATTTCCCCAAGCGGGACGATGAGAAGTGGCTGAAACATACGCTCGCGTCTTTCACCCCTGATGGACCGAAGATCGATTATCTGCCCGTAACGATCACTCGCTGGAAACCCGAGGAGAGAAAGTACTGAAAAGAAGAAGCCAGTAGTCAGTAAACAGTAATCAGAAAAAAACTGGTCATGAAGATCAATTTAACCGTTCGTCGCTTCGATCCCGACGCTAAAAGAACCTGGCATCAGAAGTACTCCTTGGAGATGCCCCACTACGCAGTGGTTCTCGACGCACTCATTCAGGTTAGAGAGGAAGTTGACCAGACTCTTGCCTTACGCTGCTCCTGTCGAAGCGCCATCTGCGGCTCGTGTGCGATGCGAATCAACGGCCACGCAAAACTTGCATGCAAAACAAAAGTTGTTGATGTTGCCCCGAAGGGCGAGGAAATCACCGTCGAGCCCGCAGGCAACTTACTGGTTATCAAAGATCTCGTAGTGGACATGAAGCCGTTTTGGGACAAAGTAAATGCGATCCAGCCGTGGCTCCAACCTGTAGGTCCCGAACCCAAGCGAGAATATATCGTCCCAAATGAGGCGATGCTCAACCTCGCCGGTGTCATGGATTGTATCATGTGCGGAGCGTGTGTTTCCGATTGTACAGTGCTCGAAGCTGAACTGAAGATGGGAAAGCCCTACGAAGACACATTCCTTGCACCAGCAGCGCTGGCAAAGGCTTATCGCTTCGTCGGTGACCCAAGAGATGCCGCGACGAAGGATCGCCTGAAGGCTCTGAGTGAGTCACACGGAATCTGGGATTGCACACGCTGCATGGAGTGTGTTGAAGTTTGTCCAAAAGGTGTTGCGCCGATGGATCGCATCCTCTCTCTCAGGGAAAAGGCGATGGAACTTGGCTTCACAGACAATTATGGTGCTCGACACAGCAAAGCCTTTGCAGATTCGGTCGAGCATAGCGGCTGGTTGAATGAGTTCAGCCTGCTGCAAAAATCCTTTGGACTATTCAATATTAGAGAGTTACTTAGGCTCATGCCGGGCGGAATTCGGATGGCACTGCGACGGAAAACGCCAAGTCCTATTCACAAACCAATTGCGAACGTAGAAAAAGTAAAGAGGATTTTTGAGAAGTTCGGGAAGAATAAAGACAGGGATTAGTTCAAATTTCCATCTCCTCTTGCGCCCATTTTTCATAAAATAAAATCTCAATCACTGGAAAACTAATGCGTTACGCTTTCTTTCCTGGATGCGTTTCCCGTGGGGCGTGCCGTGAGTTGTACAAGTCGACGATGAAAGTTTCCGAGCGACTCGAACTTGAGCTCGTCGAGCTGACAGAAGCGGCATGTACAGGTGCTCACGTACTTCACGAGACAGACCCCGACCTCGCGGATGCTGTGAACACACGGACGTTTGCGATGGCGGAGAGGCTCCAGCTTCCTCTCATGAACATCTGCAGTACGTGCCAAGGGGTGATGAGTCAGGTCGACGCGCGAGTAACGTCGAAACCTGAATCTCTCGAAAAAATCAACGCCGTGCTCGCCGAGGAGGGACTTCACTACAGCGGAAACCTCACAATCAAGAACTTGATGTGGATACTCGTGGAAGACATCGGATTAGAGAGAATAAAAAGCTTGGTGAAACGCCCCCTAACGGGATTACGGATGGCTCCATTTTACGGCTGCTACATTCTGCGGCCTTCACAGGTGCTCGGGTTCAAGGATCACCCCGAACGGGCAACGTATCTCGAGCAAATCATTTCTGCACTCGGAGCAGAGCCCGTCGACTATTACGGCAAGACAAAGTGTTGCGGCTTTCCAATTCTTACAATGAATCGTGATAACTCTCTCTCGATGGCAGGGGACCATCTTCTCGAAGCCAGAGACAAAGGTGCTGATTGCATGGTAACTCCATGTCCACTCTGTCATTTGAACTTAGATGCAAACCAGTTCGATGCTGCGAAAGTCAAAGACACGGCGATTGGATTGCCGGTTTTACACTTGCCTCAGCTTCTCGGATTGGCATTCGGGTTCACGCCGAGGGAGCTGGGACTACAGCGTCACGTTGTATCGGCGAAACGAGTAGCACAAAAAGTACTTGCGGTCTAGTCGCCAATTCAACGTGACAACCCTGTTCTTAATCCATGGCCAGTATGAGGAGGAATAAATAACATGCTTAGAACGGTGCACGTTTTCGACATCAAACCTTCGGTGGTCGAGAATTCCTTTATCGAGTGGCTTGATGGTACACTCTCGGAAAAATCAAAGAAGTTTGGATGCCTCGAACGGAAAACCTGGATTTATCTCGACGGCATCGAAGGGACGTACGAAAGGCCGAAGCCTATCAAGCGGCCACGTTACCTGAACGAGGCCTTCTGGCCGAGTCAGGACACTGCCGACGCATTTCGCAAGTGGCTGATGTCTGAGGAAGCGAAGGATTTCCGAATGAAATGGTTTTCGGGGATTGAGAATCACACAGTCCTCCGCTATGTCGATTACCATCCCCCCACCGGTATCGGGGAAGAATAAAAGATTCATCGATCAAGGAGAAATCAGATATGTACAAGGGGAAAGAAGGAATGCTGTCGTTCTACCTCCATCGCATTACCGGAATCGGAGTGTTTGTCTTTCTGCTGGCCCACATCATCGATACGATGTTCATCGGATGGGGACCGGATGCATACAACGCGATGGTGAAACTCTACACCCATCCTGCTGCACGTGTGGGAGAAGTTATTCTCGCAGCAGCCTTGATCTACCATGCACTAAACGGTGTCCGTATAATCTTGATTGACTTCTGGTCGGCTGGTGTCAAATATCAGAGACAGATGTTCTATGTCGGTGCGGTCATCTACCTTTTGACTTTTCTGCCGACTGCATATCTTATGCTTGCTCCGCTTGTGAAGCGATAATTTATTCCTGACTGGAGATAACTATGGAAGTCCATCGTGCCGGACACCCAATGCCAACCGAAAGTAACTTCGAGGTCTTCGCCTGGTTCTTCATGAGAATCTCAGGTGTGGTTCTCCTCTTCATGGCACTCGGGCATCTGGCGGTCATGCACCTCATTCATCATGTAGAGGAGGTCAACTACAGTTTTGTAGCCGCACGATTCGCAACGCCCTTTTGGCGCTCCTATGATCTTGTCATGCTTTTCCTTGCGCTTCTTCATGGCGTCAATGGAGTGCGCACTATTCTCGAGGATTACGTCCACTCACGAGGATGGAGGGCAATCACGCTCTCTGCGCTTTATGTGATTGGCTTCATCTTCCTCATTATCGGGGCAATCGTCATCCTCACGTTCCAGCCTGTTGCAACGTGACGTGACCACCACGTTGCGCAGTGCCACTGTTCATCGTAGGGTAAACGAGTAGACATCGATTCATCATGGCAGTTCACAGATATGATGCGGTGGTTGTCGGAGCGGGGGGTGCCGGACTCATGGCCGCACTCCAGGCTTCGATGCACGCGAACGTTGCGGTGTTGAGCAAGCTCTACCCCACTCGCTCTCACACTGGAACCGCGCAAGGAGGGATTGGCGCAGCACTGGGAAACCTCGAGCAGGACAGCTGGGAATGGCACATGTTTGATACGGTGAAGGGGAGCGACTACCTCGCTGACCAAGACGCTGTGGAAATCCTGACCCGAGAAGCAATCGAGATCGTCTACGAGTTGGAACACATGGGTTTGCCCTTCAGTCGAACGCCGGATGGAAAGATCGCCCAGCGTCCGTTTGGCGGACATACACGAAATTTTGGCGAGGGTCCGGTGCGCCGTTCATGCTATGCTGCAGACCGCACCGGTCACATGATTCTTCAAACACTCTATCAGCAGTGCATCAAGAACGAGGTGAAATTCTTTAATGAATTTCAGGTGCTCGATTACATCATCGAGAATGGGATTTGTGGTGGAGTCGTCGCGATGGAAGTCGCGACAGGTGAGATCCACGTTTTCCAGGCGAAGGCAGTTGTCATCGCGACAGGTGGATTTGGAAAGATGTTCAAGATTACATCGAATGCTCACGCACTCACCGGTGATGGCGTAGCGATTACGCTGCGATGTGGAATTCCACTGGAGGATATGGAATTCTTCCAGTTCCATCCCACGGGAATTTACAAGATGGGGATTCTCATCTCAGAGGCCGCGCGAGGTGAAGGGGGCATCCTACGAAATCGAAGCAGTGAACGATTCATGGAACGTTATACGCCAACACTCCTTGACCTGGCACCACGCGACATTGTCTCACGAGCAATCTACCGGGAAGTCCGTGAAGGCAGAGGTATTGATGGAAAGGATTACGTCCATCTTGACCTCACACATTTAGGAAAAGAGGTAATCGACACGAAGCTTCCAGACATTTCAGGGTTTGTCCGCACATATCTCGGCATTGAGCCGATCACTGAACTTATCCCCGTCCAGCCAACGGCCCACTATGCGATGGGTGGAATTCCGACAGATAATGAAGGAAGAGTCGTCGTCGATGAGATGAACACACCACTGCCCGGACTCTACGCTGCGGGCGAGTGCGCCTGCGTTTCCGTACACGGTGCGAACCGACTCGGCACGAATTCCCTCGTCGACATTCTCGTCTTCGGCCAGCGTGCTGGCAAACATCTCGTGGAGTATTGTCGTGAAATTGAATTTCAACATCTTGGGAGCGAACCTGAAGCAAGAGCGCGAGAAGAGATCAGCCGAATCCTGAGTCAACAAGCCGGGGAAAACGCCGCAGATGTCCGTGAGAGCCTGCAAGAGGAGATGATGGATAAGGCTTCAGTATTTCGATCGGCGGATCACCTCCGTCAAATGCAGGAAAAGCTCGACGAGTTACGGACACGCTACGAAAAGGTAGCAATCACAGACAAAGGGAAGAAATTTAACACGGACTTATTGGAAGCATTGGAGTTGGGTTACTTGCTCGACCTCGCAGAGGCACTTGTTGTCTGCGCGATGGCTCGGGAGGAAAGCAGGGGTGCTCACTACCGTGAGGATTTCCCCAAACGAGATGATGCGAAATGGTTGAAGCACTCACTCGCCTATCGGAAAAACGGAAAGTGGGAATTAAAATTCAAACCCGTTGTCATCACGAAGTTCCAGCCAAAGGAAAGAAAGTACTAAGACCCAATTAAGTTTCCTCTGAGACCATGACTATAATCCTCTAATCACAGACAAGAAGATGGAAGTAAAACTCAAGATTAAACGCTTCAATCCCGAGAAGGACGAAAAACCGTATTTCGCCGAATACAACGCCGAAGTCGAACCGACGGATCGCGTCCTTGATGCGC
>JAHEZR010000057.1 GCA_023251005.1 Ignavibacteriota bacterium
CCTCTCAAGTTGATGTAGTTGTATCCAATGCCATTTCCATTCTCGGAATAGAAAGTGATCGATGGTAGTTCAGAGAGAAGTACAGGAACATCTTGGACAGAGTAACGCTCACTCAATTGTCGCCGGTTGAGGTTGGAGAAAGTCACGGGCGTTTCTCGCTCCCGCGCTTGAGTGGGAAATACGATCATCGGAGGGAGGTAATAAACTGTATCCTTCTCTGCGGTTCCTTTTTCTTGTGCGTGCAGTGAAATTCCGATGGAAAAAAGAACTGCACACACGACAATGACACGCGATTTCATGGCAATCCACCTCCTCTGCATTCAAAACAAAGAAGCCGTTGAACCTGCTGGCGAGCCAGCATCGGCTAAACGGCTTCAGGAAAATCTGAATCTGTTTCCCTACGCTGGCATTACCCAGATCAGGTTTTAAGGGTATAATCTCAGTCCCGCCGTCTCCGGCGGAACACCCCTAACAAAGCTTGGAATGTGAAAGAACTATGTCAAAATCCATTTATAATATACGTGTGAGGAATTCAAAAAGCAAATCCTTGAACTAAGTCACAGCTTGACTATAAGGCAGGCATCAGGTATCTTGCTCGAAATTCCACTCAAACTCCCCTACCAAGTTTCCCACAAGGAGCCATAGCATGCTAAAAGAATTCTTGGAATTTTTGAAGCAATACGGCGTCATCGGGCTTGCCATTGCCGTCATCATCGGAGGAAAACTGAACGCACTAGTCAGTGCAACTGTTGATGGCATCCTCATGCCCATCATCACATTCTTCGTTCCGGAAGGCGCATGGCGAACCGCTACGCTTGATATTGGGCCTTTCCATTTTCTCCTTGGACCTTTCTTGGGAGCTGCAATCGACTTCCTGATCGTTGCGTGGTTGGTATTCTACTTCGCAAAGAAAATCTTGAGAGAAGAAAAGGTCGCCAAGCGTTAGGTCGCTGTACTTCACGATGTCCTTTCCGTCAACGCCACAAGATGCGCCTCAACACAGCGCGGGAGGGCTTTGAGATCATAACCGCCTTCGAGAACTGAAACGATTCTCCCACTGCTGTAATTCTCTGCAATCTCCTTAACCTTCCGAGTGATCTCCGCGTACGTCTCTTCCGTCAGAAGTATCCCTGCAAGCGGATCATCCCGGTGCGCATCAAAGCCAGCAGAGATGAAGATAAACTCGGGTCGAAAATTCTCAAGGGCAGGAACGATCACCTCTTGAAATAACTTTACATACTCTTCCCCAGTCGTCTCCGCCCTCAGTGGAATGTTCAGCGTGAAGCCCTCGCCTCTCCCCTCACCTCTTTCCTCAGCGCCCCCCGTTCCTGGATAGTAAGGATATTGGTGCGTGCTGATGTAGAACATGCTGGGATCCTCATAAAAGATCTCCTGCGTCCCGTTTCCGTGATGAACGTCCCAGTCGAGAATCGCAACCCTCTCAACCTGGTAACTTTCCTGGACATACCTCGCACCGATGGCAACGTTGTTGAACAGGCAGAACCCCATCGCCCGTGAACTTTCGGCGTGGTGTCCAGGTGGACGTACAGCGCAGAATGTATTCTTTGTCCGACCACTCATAACCGCATCGACTCCTGCAAGCACTCCGCCAGCTGCGAGCAGTGCGACACGATAGGAATCCTTGCAGACGTGGGTATCGCCCTGATCAAGAACCGTTGCTCCACCCTCACACAATTCTTTCACAAACTTTACATGATCCGCAGTGTGGACTTTCAGAATCCACGTTGTATCAGCAGGCGAAGGAGTGATATGAACCAGCGTAGTCCAGAGATCTGTTTTCTTAAGATGTTCAATGATGGATACTAACCGCTCCTCATGCTCGGGATGCATGAATCCGGTCTTGTGTTTCAGATAATCCTCATGGTAGATGAAAGCTGTCAATATCGGAATCCTCTCATCATGACTTTAGAAGGAGGAGCAGCGCAATCACGAGATTGATACCATGACTGGTAAAACAAAGAGGGCAAGAAATTTTTATTCTGAAAAGAAGTGAATACACAAGATAAATTCCAACAATCACGGCAGCGATTGAAGTCCAGAGTAGGAAATCATGGTAGATTGAGCCTGGGCAAAAAAGCTGAAAGAGTGCGGTGCAGAATACAAGCAAGTAATAGATGAGTCCCAAGACAAAATTTGGGGCACCTAACACTCTCGCTTCAGGTGTCCAGAGTACGGATTGGCACGTTGATTCATCCATTCGGCATATTCGTGGGACGAGAAAATAGTTTGCTGAAATCTTGTTGTAGTAGACAAGGGTAAAGTACAGCGCGATGAAAAATCCAACGAGAGAGAGAAAGAGGAGGAGCACGTCGATAAGCATAGATGAAGATACAGGAACACGAATTCATTTTCAAGCGGTGCAAACTCCTTTGCATTTCTTGCATTTCGTTTGTATATTTTCGGAGCAAAAAATCTTTTCCATTGAGAATGTCTCCTGCTCCACCGCGTCTCACACTTCTACGAAAACTCCAGGACGCTTTCCACGACATTATTACAGGAGCGGGCGTGAAGCGATCGAAGCATGACCTCATGCTTGACGGTGTAAGTGTCATCAGCACGTTCCTCCAAGAACTTGAGAAACATGGTTACAAACCTACAAAAGTTGCCAAACTCGAAGTCCAACCTGGCCAACGAGTTCCTGCTTTCTACATCGAGGATAGCACAGCCTATTTTGGGTGGGTGTTTTGGGAGAAATTCACCTCTGCGAAGCTCCGCAAGCTCTGGGGTTCAGTCGTGCGTAACGAAAAAGGCGACTGGGCCATCCAGATTTCTCCGATGAAGTCAACTATAATCTTTGCGAATGAAAAGCTAACGGCCGAGATGGACATCGAACATCCATCTGATATTTGAGGCACCGAAAGTTGACAGAAACATTCAACAGAAAACGCGAACACGCGCTGCAATATCAAGCTCTCCTGCTTCTTTCTCTTGCTGAGTTACTGTCCCTAGGGCTCTGGTTCAGCGCAACGGCCGCCCTTCCGTCACTGAAAGCCGAATGGTTACTTTCAGATTCCGAGTCCGCGTGGCTGACGATGGCTGTCCAGCTGGGCTTCGTCGTAGGGGCCTTCGGAAGTTCTCTGCTCAACCTCCCTGATATCATCAATACCCGAACGCTCATCGCCGTGTCTGCGTTTCTAGGGGCAGCAACAAATATTTTCTTCGCTCTCTTCGTCCGAACCTATGAACTGGCCATCGTCTCAAGGTTCTTTGTCGGATTGTTCCTCTCGGGCGTCTATCCGCCCGGAATGAAACTGATGTCAACATGGTTCAAAGAATCTCGCGGCTATGCCATTGGTGTTCTCATCGGCGCATTGACGATTGGTTCCGCATCGCCACATTTGTTCAAGACCTTTGGAGATCTGCACTGGCAGCAGCTCATGGAACTCAGCGCGCTCTCAGCGATTCTTGGTGGAATCATCGTTCTCTTCTTTGTGAAGACTGGACCTTATGCAACTCCCACACCGAAGTTCGACTGGAGAGCCGTAGCGAACGTCCTTCGTGACCGGTCGACACGATTAGCAAACTTTGGATACTTCGGCCACATGTGGGAACTTTATGCAATGTGGGCATGGATCCCGACGTTTGTGCTTGAAAGCTTCGGTGAGGACTCAGACAACCCAACTGCAGCTGGGGTTGCATTTGCCGTGATCGCCGCCGGTGGAATGGGCTGCATCCTCGCGGGCAAACTTGCTGATCGGGTTGGAAGAACTGTCGTGACGATCTGGTCGATGGCGATCAGCGGGATTTGCTGCCTCTTGGTAGGATTTCTTTTTGGAAAGAATCCCTATTTCCTCACGAGCCTTTGCCTTCTCTGGGGCTGTGCAGTAGTAGCAGATTCAGCACAGTTCTCAACCGCCATCACCGAGCTGTGTGATCAGCGATTTGTGGGAACAGCGCTCACGTTTCAAACCGCCGTCGGTTTTCTTCTCACAATCGTCTCGATTCGGTTGATTCCCGTAGTAAAAGAACTTGTAGGATGGAAATTTGCATTCATGTCTCTGAGCATCGGTCCGCTCCTCGGTATTCTTGCAATGGCACGGTTGAGACAACTGCCGGAAGCGATAAAAATGGCAAACGGTAGACGATGAGAAGAGAACAACAATGGAAGTGAGTCGGAAAAAGTATGAGAGTCCGGCGTAAAACTTCAGCTGAAGAACTCTCTCTCTTCGAGGAAGAACGAGAGTTTGCGCAGAAGTATGCATCGAAGCTCCGAGATCTGGCGAAGCGCGGTGTCTGGTTCGGGACCTCTTCGTGGGTGTACACGGGCTGGCGCGGGATTGTTTATCGACCGAGTATTAGTTCGGAGGCGGAGCTGCGCAGCGTTGCATTCCGGGAGTACACGGACGTTTTCCCGACGGGCTGTGCAGATTGGAGCTTCTACGATTTTCCTGACATGCGTCAGATTGAAAAGTATCGTGAGGAAGCGCAAAAGGATTTCCGCCTCGCTTTCAAGGTGACAGACCTGATCACGATGCATCGTTATCCCTACGTGAAGGATCGCTGGGGTGATCGCGCCGGACAACTCAATCCAGATTTTCTGAACGCCGCGAAATTTGTGGACGAATTCCTCCGTCGCGTCGAGCTTCTCCAGGAGCGGCTCGGGCCCCTTATCTTTGAATTCTCACCCATACGGTGGAGCGACATCACGCCGAAGCAGTTCCTCAAGCAGCTTGATGAATTCCTGGCCGCTCTCCCCTCGGGGTTTCTCTATTCCGTCGAGGTGCGAAATCCAGAGCTGCTCACGGACGAGTATCTTGAAATCTTGCATCGGCACGGCATCGCGCATGTAATCAACAGCTGGACTGCCATGCCCCCCATCGACGAACAGCTTGAGCACGAGAAGATCATGACGGCCGACTTTACTGTTGTCCGCGCCCTCTTGAAACCTGGACGAAGCTATGAAGAAGCGGTAAAGCTCTTTCGACCCTATCAGAAAACAAAAGAGGTCCTTCCCGAGGTGAGAAAGACGATGGAAGGTCTTGCGGTTCGCTTTTTGCAGTCAGGAAAAACGACTTATTTTTTTGTGAATAACCGTTTGGAAGGAAACGCGCCCTTCACGATCGCTGCGGTCGTGGATGGAATTGAGTCACGAGTTGTTGTGAATACTGACACCGTTCATTAGAAGGAGAGCGAAAGATACCGATGCACCGAAAACTTTTGTTCGGTAAGAGGATAAGTTTCTTCATACTTCTGCTTGTTCCACTTTCTCCTTTTTCGTCAGGGCAGCAGCCGATTCGGGGTTTTATAGTGGCGCGCAGTGCCGAAGAAAGGAAGCTCGAACAAGCCTTTCTCCAACTTCCCGACACTGCAAAATGCCGAGACTACCTCTTCTACCTCACGCGTTTTCCTCACCATGCGGGCAGCCCCGGCGACAGAAGAAATGCAGAGTACATCGATAGTCTATACAAGTCATTTGGTCTGGAATCGGAGATTGTGGAGTACTGGACATACATTCCGTACCCGCTTGAAGTCAGCATCGAGATCCTCGAACCTGAGAGACGACATCTCGCCATCAAGGAAAATCTTCCCATGGCATTTGAGCAGGGTGCAGTGATTCCCTTCAATGCATATTCTCCCTCGGGTGATGTGACAGGTGAAATCGTCTACGTCAATTATGGGTTAGCGGCAGACTACAAGAAACTAGAAGACCTAGGCGTCGATGCGCGCGGAAAGATCGTGCTCGCACGTTACGGTAGCGGCTATCGCGGCATAAAAGTCCAGCAAGCACAACAGCACGGCGCGATCGGAATCATTCTTTACTCCGACCCAGCCGATGACGGCTACGTCATCGGCGATATTTTCCCCCGCGGACCGATGCGACCCTGGGACGCTGTCCAGCGTGGCAGCGTCAACACCAGCCATCAATATGTCGGCGATCTCCTCACACCCGGATGGCCAGCCAAGAAAGACGCAAAGCGCTTAACACTCGATCAGGCAGAAGGACTCCCAAAAATTCCCGCAACCCCAATCTCCTACGAAGACGCTCAGCATCTTTTGAAGCACCTCGGAGGGCTGGCCGTCCCTCGTG
>JAHEZR010000058.1 GCA_023251005.1 Ignavibacteriota bacterium
TCCAACTTTTCTCATCAAAAGGGAAATAAGATGGCTCAATTTGAGAAAGTCACCTTCGGCGCCGGTTGTTTTTGGTGTGTCGAAGCGGTCTTTGAGCGGCTCCCGGGTGTGCAATCGGTCGTCGCAGGTTATGCGGGTGGAACGAAACCAAACCCTACCTATCAAGAAGTATGCACCGATACCACGGGACACGCTGAGGTCGCCCAGATAACGTTCGACCCTGCAAAGATCAGCTACGAAAAACTATTGGATATGTTCTGGGAGGCTCACGATCCCACAACATTGAATCGGCAAGGAGCGGATGCTGGCACACAGTACCGCTCCGTGATCTTCTATAACGACGAGAAGCAGAAAGTAGCTGCAGAGAAGTCGAAGAATGAGGCTCAAAAGAATTTCGACGATCCGATCGTCACGGAAATCAAACCGCTCACTCATTTCTACGCAGCGGAGAACTACCATCAGGACTACTTCAACAAAAATCCAAATGCCCCGTATTGCGTTTATGTTATCAAGCCGAAACTGAAAAAGCTAAAGTTGAATTGACCCAGCTGTCCAACAAGTCCATTCCTTGTTTTCAGAAGTCGACCGATTTTCATAACCTACTCTTCATCCAATCCGAAAGGAGGAGAATGACAATATGTTCAGAATTGCAAACCTCTTCGCTTTAATTGCGGTGATCTGTGTTTTCTCGGCAGCGGCTCAGATGAAACACGAAGAGAAACCTGCTGTCACCAAGGCGATTTGTGTTCTGCACCCGACCAAGGGGAGCGAAGTTCATGGGACTGTAACATTTGAAGCTTCCGAGAAAGGTGTGCGCGTTGTGGCGCATGTGTCGGGTCTTAAGCCCGGGAAGCATGGATTCCACATCCACGAGTTCGGTGATTGTAGCTCGGACAGCGGAACCTCCGCGGGTGGTCATTTCAATCCCACTGCGATGCCACACAGCATGCCTTCCAGTGAGAAGCGGCACGTTGGTGATCTCGGAAATATTGAAGCGGACAAGGATGGAAAAGCGAATCTCGACTATATTGATCTCATGCTCTCTCTTAATGGGGACAATTCTATTATCGGTCGAGGCGTCATTGTTCACGAAAAGGAAGATGATTTTAAGACACAGCCGACCGGAGCTGCCGGTGCGCGTCTCGCTTGTGGAGTGATCGGTGTCGCGAAAAAGTAGGTTGGAAAAGAGACCGGGCTGAAGTTCGAAGTTGCCTTCCTCTGAATGTAACCACCGGTGATCTTCATTTCTTCCACGAAGTCATGATGGCTGAAGCTTTCACCTCCCACGGCCACAATGAAAAAGACTTCCTAGAGGCAGATCTCTCCCGACGGTCTTTTCTGAGAAAAATAGCCGTCGGTGGTGGGTCTCTCATTTTTGCTCCAGAGATAGTTAATCCCTCCAATTTTATTCTCGGCTTTGATGAACCAAGTCCAAGACTGATAACTCGGGTCACCCGTCCGGCAAATCTAGAGACTCCTGTTAGCGAATTCACTTCCTGGATCACCCCGAACGATGTATTCTTCGTGCGAAGTCATTTCGGTCCGCCGCGGGCCCGTATGCTAAAGGATTGGCGTCTAAGGGTAACTGGGGACGTTCGGCGTCCGCTTGCGCTCACGCTTCCTGATCTCAGGAGCTTCGAGGAAGTTACATTGCCACTTCTTGTTCAATGCGCCGGGAATGGGAGAGCTCTCTTTCGACCTCGCGTGCCCGGTGCACAATGGGAAAAAGGAGCGGTAGGGAATGCCACATGGACAGGCGTTCGTTTGCGTGACGTGCTGCAGAGGGCCGGGATGGGAGTGAGGGCGAAGCACGTTCGACTGCAAGGAGCCGACCGCCCACTTCGACCTCAGACTCCACTCTTCATTCGCAGCATCCCGATTGAGAAGGCATTAGACCCCAACACGTTGCTCGCCTATAAAATGAACGGCGAACCACTTTCTCCCCTGCACGGGGCACCTCTACGGATCATTGTTCCCGGCTGGTACGGTGACCACTGCGTGAAATGGCTGACGGACATCAACCTCCAAGAGGAAGAGGCCGAGGGTTTCTACATGCGGACGGCCTATCGCCTACCAAAGTCTCCGTTGATTGCCGGGGCGCCATTGAATGTTGCCGACTCTTATCCACTGAGCGAGATGGTGGTGAAATCTCTTATCGCCCAACCTGTGGAGGGTTCTGTTTTACGGCAGGCGGAGATCGCAATACAGGGAGTTGCATTTACCGGCGAGGCAGAAATTTCTCGCGTGGAGGTTTCCACAGACCGCGGGAAAACCTGGAACGATGCAAATCTTGGGAACGAAACCACAAAGTATAGCTGGAGGTTGTGGTACTATCGGTGGACGCCACCGGAGAAGGGAAACTATTCAATCCTTTCCCGCGCTACAGATAGTCGCGCAAATACACAGCTGGAGATTTCTCCCTGGAATCCCGGCGGGTATCTCTGGAATGGAATCGATCAAGTACGCGTCCAAGTGACGGCATGACGAAGACCGGTGAGAATAACAGCCCGATTAATTGGCGGGCACTTTACTGTCTAGCAGCTCTTGTCGCCACGATATACCTCTCCCTTCTTTTGTCCCCGCCTTCATCCCATCTATTTTCCCAGGAGAGCAGGGATAAACACCAGATAGACTCACTGAAGCAAGAAGGAGGCGTCTTGGTTGCAACTCAATGTGCGGGCTGCCACACATTGGATCTGGTTGCCTCGCAGCGCCTGACGAGAGGACAGTGGGAAAAGGTCGTCAACAAAATGATTGGCTGGGGGAGTACTCTTGATTCCACAAGGATAAACGACGCAGTGGCTTTCCTGAGTGCGTTCTACACCCCGTCTACGACTGAGGCAGACACTGTACTCTTGAACGTGCCGATCATTCTTTCGACGGGAGAAATATCTGTGATCAGGAATTTGAAAGGAAACCCAAAAAGGGGAAGACGGCTCTATAAGCAGATGTGTGTAGCTTGCCATGAGGATCCAAAGGAAGGTGTGATCGCGGGGACAGTTCTGGAGGACAATCCACTTCTCAGAGCTGAGGAATCATTTTGGGGTGTGGTCTTAAACGGCCGGAATGAGATGCCTTCGTTCAGAGGGGGTGCCACAAATCAAGAAATCGCGGACATCCTTGCGTGGCTTAAGACGACATATTGAGTGAGGAACCGCGAACCTCATTCCATTTGTTAATGAAGAGAACGATCAAAGCCGAAGATTAATCTATGAAGCCTAATCCTCTATTCTTAGGAATAACCCTTCTAACTTTAATGGCCAGTTGCAACCGTACCGATGCGTACGATCCGCAGACTCAGGCCAAGGCAAAGGGGGATTCGGGGGCGAAGAAGACGACCCCTTCGGAGATAAAAGTGTACTCAGTACTGGAGAAAGGATTTATCATGACGCAGAAGGTAATCAAGACGGACGAGGAATGGAAGAAACAGCTTACTCCGCAGCAATATTCCATCACGCGAGAAAAAGGAACGGAGAGAGCATTCACAGGCCAACACTGGAACACCCACGACAAAGGGATTTACAAGTGCGTTGGCTGCGGCAACGACTTGTTTACTTCAGAGACAAAGTTTCAGTCCGGCACAGGCTGGCCAAGCTTCTGGGCGCCGGTTGCCGAAGAAAACATCCGAACTGAGACTGATAACAGCCTCATTATGCAGAGAACAGAAGTGTTGTGCAGCAGATGCGATTCACATCTCGGACACATCTTCGACGATGGACCGGAACCCACTGGCTTGCGCTACTGCATCAACTCTGCAGCTCTCAAGCTTGTGAAGACCGATTGAATTCGATGTCAATTACCTTGCATAAAATAAAAAACCCCGCTATCTCAGCGGGGTTTTTCGTTGGTTCAAAAAGTCCTTAGACTTTCGTCACGTTCGAAGCCTGGAGCCCTTTCGGACCCTTCTCGACTTCAAACTCTACAACGTCGCCTTCGTTCAGGTTCTTGTAGCCGTCACCCACGATGGCATTGAAATGTACGAATACATCCTCGCCGCCCGGACGTGAAATGAAGCCGTAACCTTTGGCTCCGTTGAACCACTTGACTGTTCCTTTTTCCATGGAACAAATCCTTTCTTGAATCTTGTGTTATCCCGATCTACCATCGGGAAGGTGTACCCCGACAATGATTGCTCTTAAAGCAAAAAATCGCTTCAAATGGCTTGCAATGTAGCACCATTTGTTGCGATTCCGATTGCTGGTTCACAAGTCAACTTGTGGTAAACCAGCACGATCTAAAAGCGTATCAACGGTGTACTGTTGTTTGCACTCTTATTGTAAGAACATTCCTTACCAATAGCAAGGACTTTCTTTTGGGGAGAAATAGACAACTTCTTCGCTTTTGGGGCTTCAAGCAGGGTTTTCTAGTCGACGGAGTGGGTTATCCGTTGAGCAATGGAGCGGAGTTCTTCTTTGCTGAGGAATTTTCGGGCGATGGGGAACAGGATATCGTTCTCTTTATGGATGTGGTTGACGAAAATTCGGACGACATTCTTGCCTGCTGAGACAAGCTCCGTGATCGCCGCACGATCGAATGGGTTCGCTCTCACCCTCTCGATGCATTCTTCAAATTCTCCGTGTGCCTCCTCCAATTCTCGATGGTCAGCTCGAAGACTTTTCGTCGGCCCCTCGACGTGATGCTCGAGAGCGGGAAAGAGGAGTTCTTCTTCGGAGAGATTGTGTACGCTCACTTCTTCTTTGATGTAGCGAGCTGCAGAGAGAATCCGGGCGAACCTCTCTTCTGAAAACCCTTCGTGAATGAATTCGTCCGTTGTCTTGTTCAGGAGATGGAGCTTTTGAAGCGCCTGCTCGTGCTCTTTAATAAGTTGTGCTATGGGGTCATAGGACTTCATTTCGGATTTCAATGTAGATGATTTTTGGACAACAAGCAACCCATATCAAGTTTGTTGCCGACCGCCTAACAATGGAAACGTCCTCCCGGACTGCGAGAGGACGCTTCAACTCTTTAATGAGAAACTTATCGTTCACGCGACGCCAGCACTTTCCTCCTGTTGTTTGATCTCGTCATCTTTCTTCGTCTTCCGTTTCGTCGCGTCAACAAAACGAAGCTGTTCTTTTTTCTTGTCGAATTTCACCTTCACCTTCGTTCCGTCCGTGAACTTTCCTTTCAGGATTTCCTCCGCGAGAGGATCTTCTACGTATTTCTGCAGGGCTCGCTTCAAAGGACGTGCACCAAAGGTTGGGTCATAGCCTTTCTCGACAAGGAATTCTTTTGCTGCTTTGACGAGTTCGATTGTAATGTTCATCGAATGCATCCGCTTCACCAGATCCTTCATCTGAATATCAATGATACGCATAATGCTATCGCGCTCAAGGGAGTGGAAGACGATCGTATCGTCGATGCGGTTCAAGAATTCCGGATTAAAGACACGCTTGACCGCATCTTCGACCGTGTTCTTCATGCTTTCATACTTGTCTTTCGCCGTGTCGAGTCCGAAACCAAAGCCTCCCGTGCTCTTGATGTCGCGCGTTCCAATATTCGAGGTCATGATCAAGATCGTGTTTTTGAAATCTACTCTGCGTCCGAGACTATCCGTGAGAATACCGTCGTCAAGAACTTGGAGGAGAATATTGAAGACGTCGGGATGCGCCTTCTCGATTTCATCGAGGAGAACGACGGAATACGGTTTGCGGCGAACCTTCTCGGTCAGCTGGCCTCCCTCTTCATAGCCAACGTAACCCGGAGGCGCCCCAACGAGTCGGGAGACATTGAACTTCTCCATATACTCGCTCATGTCGATGCGGATGAGGGCTTCCTCAGAATCGAACAAGTAACGTGCCAACGCTTTCGCCATTTCTGTTTTCCCAACCCCCGTGGGTCCAAGGCAGATGAACGAGCCGATGGGTCGCCGTGGATCTTTCAGTCCTGCACGAGTACGGCGGATTGCCTTCGAGAGTTTCTCGATTGCCTCATCTTGTCCGACGATTTGTTCTTTCAGTGCTTCGGCCATCTTGAGGAGCTTCTCGGACTCAGACT
>JAHEZR010000059.1 GCA_023251005.1 Ignavibacteriota bacterium
TTGAAGGATAAAAGGGAGAAATAAGCACGGGTTTCTTCGGTGCGAGTTTCTTCGCATGCTCACTCAGCTCTTTGTAAATCTCTCGGAAGTGAAATCTGCGATGACTCGTCTCATGTGTCAAATACCATCCGCTGAATGAAGGAAAGGAGCCATACCGCTCCCAAATTTCCTTCATGAAGCGCTTGTTGACCAGGATCTCTTCTTTCCATGAACCTTTTGCAGCCCATTCCCAGCTGTCGTAGTTGCCAAAATACAGATGCATCTTTCGTCGCGTTGTCTCCTCGAGGAAGAATTTTGCCAGATCGAACGGCGGATTCGTGCCAATCACTTTTGACGGGAAGATTGTCTCTCGACGTAAGCCGCCCTTGATAATAATCACGGTGTCGATTCCGATCTCTTGCATCGCATCGAAATCCGCACGCCACTCATCCAATCCCCAGTTCTGTGATGGAATATCGAAAGTAATCTCGTTGATAAACGTTCCGGTAATCGGTAAGGCTTTTGGTTCCATCAAGATATCTTGCCTTCTTTTTTTTGACTCAAACGGACCGTGATGAATCCCCCTGCCACTACAATAAGACAAAGAAGGAAGAACATCTTGCTGCCGAGGAACGGTTTGCTCACCGGTTGTCGTTTCTGGTTCTCAATCATCTTGTTCAGCTCGGCTTCCATTTTCTGAAGCGCACTCAGAGGTACATCATACCCGAGGACCACGTTGTTTAGCGCCACCGTCATCAATTGATTGACTGCATAAACGGTGAGATAAGGCCCTGGATTGAATGCCCAATCCCTAGCATAGGGGACTTCATCGAGGAAGACTTTGTTGTTCAAGAGCGGCGTGTTCTTGTTCTTCAGGAAGAGGTCTGATTCTGCCACTTCCCTAAGTGCAGGGATATTATTCCCGTCATCGCTTACCATGACCTGGCCTTCCCTGCCAACGAGAAATTTGATAAACTCCCATGCCTCATCCTTCTTCTTACTCTCTGCCGACATCGACATCATGTGTGTAGCGATTCCGCCCACGCGATACTTCCCACGTGGCAGGGGTGCAATGTCCATAGACCTCTGCGGCATGTATCTCGCATACCAGGCCGCGGCCCATCGGCCATTCGCGAGAATCGCGCAGCGGCCACCCGCAAACATGTCGTCCCATTGGATGCCGGTGGCAAGGCTGTTCCAACTCACACGGTACTTCTCCGAAAGGTCGACAAGGAACTGAAGAGCACCGGCAGCATCAGGCGAGCCAATGACGCATCGATCGAAAGTTTCATTTAGAAAGCTTCCGCCATTTTGGTAGAACAGCGGAAAGATAACAATGTGGACGTTGCACCCATAGCGGACAATCTTTCCTGTTCGGTCTCGCTTCGTCAATTTGAGAGAGGCCTCCACGAGCTTTTTCCAGTCCCAGGTGCTATCCGGATAGGGAATTCCTTCTGCATCAAAATGATCTTTGTTATAGTATAGGACGAGTGTCGAGAAATTATGCGGTACGCCATACAGACGATCATGCACCGTACACGTCTTCACAAGATTCGGAAAGAAAGCATCGAGATGGAAGCTCGTGTCCCGTTCGACAAAAGGGGTCAGATCTTCGACTAACCCTTTGTGGACAAATGAAAGGATGTTCTCGTTGTGAAGATGCATGACGTCCGGCAAATTTCCCGCCGCTGCCTGGACGAGTAGCCGTTGGTCGTACGAAACATTCTCTGGATGGAATAGCTTCACCTTGTGTTTTGGCGATCGTGTCGTGTTATAGAGATCAATGAGACGTTCGAAGCTTTCGATCTCTTGTGGGGTTCCCCATGTCCCGAAAATTAGGTACTTCTCCGGGTCGTCTCGTGTCAGAGACGTGAAGAGCCCAAAGATCAGGAGAAATGAAGCTAGAATCACTCCGATGACGACTTTCGGCATTTCTCGATCAGCCTTTCAACCCCGTCATCACAATTCCCTTCGTGATGAATTTCTGGAAAAAGAGGTACATGAGAATCGCCGGAACGATGCTGATCGTACTCCCCGCCATGAGTCGGCCGTATTCAATAAGGTAAAGATCATTGAATAGTGCCAGGCCGACGGGCAGCGTCAATCTATATGGATCTGTCAGGACGATCGACGGCCAGAAGAAATCGTTCCATGAACCGATGAAGACAAACGTTGCAAGAGCGGCGAGAGCTGGTCCGGAGAGGGGAGGATGATGCGCAAGTACACACCAAAGCTTCCCGCCCCATCGATGCGAGCAGCATCTTCCAAATCCGTCGGTATTGTCATGAAGAACTGCCGCAGGAGAAACGTTCCGTAGGCAGAGAAAAGCCCCGGCAAGATTACTCCTTGATAGGTGTCGAGGAGGTGATAAGCTCTCAGCAAGAGATAAATTGGAATTGTCAAGACAGTGCCCGGGATCATGAGCGTCGCAAGGTAAAGGAAAAACACCCTGTCTCTTCCAGGAAATCGGAGTCGTGAGAATGCAAACCCACCGAGCGAACATGTGATCAGCTGGCCGATCGTCACCGAGACTGCGACGAGGATGCTGTTGAGAAAGAACCGACCGAAGGGAACAGCCTGCCACGTTTCGGCATAATTTTTCCAGTTCATCGTAATCGACTCAACATCTTTCTTCGGAACCTCCCGCAGCTTGTTTGTCTCAGCCAGTTTGACGAGGAATGAATTTTCCCGTTCTTCAACAATTCGGATCTCTTGCTCTTTCCCGTCCACATTCAGGATGTTACTCCTCTTGTACGGCAGCCATCGGCCGTCGAATACCATCCCCGGATGCTTCACCGACGTGATAAACGTCCAGAACAGCGGCACGACGTAGAATGAGGCAAAGAGGATGAGGAAGAGATAGATAAAGACCTTCATGACCACACCTTGCTTCATCCTCGGCACCTGTTACGCATAATGGACTCGCTTTCCAATATATTTCCACTGAATTCCCGACACAAGGAAAATCAAAACAAAGAGCACCCACGAGAGTGCCGATGCGTATCCCATCTCAAACTCATGGTAGGCCTTCCAGTACACGTCGAAAATAATTGTGCGTGCCGCCCCGGGTACTCCGTGTGTCATTACATAGATTGGAGCGAAGAGCTGTAGAGTTCCGATGAACCCTGTGATGAGGAGAAAGAAGTGTGACGGTGCAAGGAGAGGAAAAGTGATTTTCCAGAACTGCTTCCATTTGCTTGCTCCGTCGATCGTCGCGGCTTCATAGAGATGATCAGGGACACCCTGCAATGCCGCATAATAGATGATCGTGCTGAACGCCGCGCTCTGCCATACCACCATCATGCCAATGCCCGGCTTGATCCATTGAGGTTCCGCGAACCACGCGATTTTCCGGACCCCGAAGAGCGCGAGGGTTTGATTGAGAAGGCCATTCTGCGAGTCGAGGATGTACTCCCAGAGAATTGCAATCGAGACTACAGAAACGACGACAGGGACAAAGTAGATGACTTTGAATGTGAGAATCCCACGGACTTTTTGATTGAGGAGGTACGCCATCGCAAGCGCGAGGCCCATCTGGAACGGGATGACGACGAGGAAAAACATCGTGTTGCCAAAGTTGCTCCAGAAATCTGAGCCTTTCGCGAGAAAAATCTTGGCGTAATTCGCTGCGTCCACGAAGACCGGCGTGGTGAAAAGATTCCAGTCAAAGAAACTGATTACGAAGGAGAAAAGAATTGGACCTAGAGTAAAGAGGAGGAAGCCGATAATATTCGGGAGGAGGAAAGCGTATCCAACAAGAGCGTGACGGACGGACTGCTTAACCATGGACCATGAGTGCGTCGGGCATGGAATGCTCCGGAGCGGGTGAAGTGTATGCTCTGGCTGTGTTCAGACGATGGAGAGCACGAGAGCTGCAAGGCATTCACTCGGACTGGGCTAAGTATAGCGAAATTGATTTTGAAATTCAACCACTCAAGCTTTTTTCTCAGTGAACTCATGATCTCTGAGTGAATTTCATCCTTATTCTTGGGAAGAGATTCGAGAGAATATCGTTGATATTGTAACTCGAAATTGTTACCATTTGGTTCAGAAGTTGCGAGATTTCCAATAGTAAAACATTTTTAGATTTTCTTTGAAGGAACTCTCATTGTGAAACGATTATGGCGTGATTCGGAAGCGAAAGGGTTGAATGAATTCGATCTCCTGGTTTACCGTTCGAATATCCTCGGGCGAGATCCTTCAGTAACGAACTGGGCTGGTGGAAACACATCGGCGAAGATTCGTGAGAAAGACTTCAAGGGAAATGACATTCGCGTATTGCGGGTGAAAGGAAGCGGAACAGACCTGCAAACGATTACCCACGGCGGTTTTCCAGGTCTCCAACTCGATGAAATCAACCTCATCCGTGGCCGAAAGGGAATGTCCGACGAGGAGATGGTTAAGTACCTGGCACACTGTCTCGTCGATCTCAATGCAAAGCGTCCCTCAATCGATACGCTTATCCACGCTTTTATCGATCATGTTCACATCGATCACATGCATCCCGACGCGGTCATCGCGATCTGCACCGCGAAGCACGGGAAGGCAATCATGAGGGAGATTTACGGAGACGACGCTGCGTGGGTAGATTGGCTACGCCCCGGTTTTGCGCTTGCAAAACGGTGTGGTGAGATTGTCGATCGAAACCCTCACTTGAAGGCGATTTTTCTTGGCAAACATGGCCTCATGACGTGGGGAGAGACATCGAAGGAGTGTTATGAGAACACGATTTCCATCATCGAACGGGCACAGAAGTACAATGAGGCACATGAGAAAAGAAAAAAAGCCTTCGGTGGACTGCGATATCGTGGTCTGTCGAAGAGGGAGCGTGCCTCGACGGCTCGGGAAATTCTTCCATTCATTCGCGGTCTCGTGAGCAAACAAAAGCGAATGGTTCTCCACTATGACGATGCCCCCGACGTCCTTGGGTTTGTGAATTCAGCCGATGGAAAACGGCTCTCACAGAAAGGGGCTGCCTGTCCTGACCATTTAGTGAGCACGAAGCTCTACCCGATGTTCGTCGATACCTCTCCGTCCTCGATGTCCGTGGAGCATCTAAAGAGTGCGTTGATGAGAGAGACGGAGAAATATGTGAAGAGCTACGAGAACTACTTCCACTCGAATCGTAACTCGCACGATGTCATGGACGATCCTTACCCTCGAATCATTCTGATCCCCAGGCTTGGCATGGTCTCAACGGGCAAGGAGAAACGAATGGCTAAAATCTCGAGTGACATCTATCATCGTTCAATTGCAGTCATTCGTGGGGCGACGGCGATTGATTCTTACGTCTCAATGACTCCGGCAGAAGCCTTCAGCGTCGAATACTGGCCGCTGGAGCGCTTCAAACTCACTCTTCAACCGAAGGAGAAACAACTTTCTCGACGAGTTGCGTTTGTCACAGGAGCCGCGAGTGGCATCGGAAGGGCGATTGCCCATCGGTTCGCACAGGAAGGCGCCCATGTTGTGATCGCGGATCTCAATAGGGAGGGAGCTGACGCCGTTGCTGAGGAAATTCGAAGCGCCCATGGTGAAGGAAAAGCCCTTGCGATCACACTGAACGTGACTGATGAGGAGAGTGTCATTCGTGCATTCCGCGAAACTGTTTTGGAGTATGGTGGAGTTGACATTGTCGTCTCGAACGCTGGGATTTCGGCGTCCAGCCCGATTGAGGACACGAGTGTTGAGAGTTGGGACCGCCAGATGGACGTCCTCGCGAGGGGATACTTTCTTGTCTCGCGCGAAGGTTTCCGTGCCCTGAAGTCACAGGGGATTGGTGGATCAATCATTTTCATCGCTTCGAAGAACGCTATCGCAAGCGGCAAGAACGCGAGTGCCTACAGTGCTGCGAAGGCTGCAGAACTCAATCTCGCGCGCTGCCTCGCCGAAGAGGGAGGTCATCTGGGGGTTCGCGTCAACACGATCTGCCCCGACGCCGTCATCCGCGGCTCATCGATCTGGAGCGGCAAGTGGCGTGAGGAGC
>JAHEZR010000060.1 GCA_023251005.1 Ignavibacteriota bacterium
TGCTCCCATTTGTCTCCGACGCAATTCGCTGATAATATGATTAACAAGTTTACAGCTTGCATGAAGAAGTGATGAACGAACGTCAGGAGGAATAATGAAGATCGTTCTGCGTCAGTCGGTTGAAAAGTTAGGACAATTAGGCGATGTTATCGATGTGAAAGATGGATACGCGCGGAACTATCTTCTCCCTCAGAAGATGGCTTACCCTGCAACCGAGGGATACCTGAAGGCCCTGGAGGAAGAGAAGAAGCAACAGGGTCGCCGTCAGGAGAAAGAGCTACGCGCAGCCGGGAAGCTCGCGGCCGACCTCGAGAAAGTATCTCTGACAATCCCGATGAAAGTTGGAGAAGAGGACAAACTATTTGGTGCAGTCACACCACAGATGGTTGCCGATGCTCTCCAGGAGAAGGGATTTCAAGTCGACAAACGAAAAATCGATTTGGAAGATCAGATCAAAGGTCTCGGTGTATACAGCGTCGATGTTAAGTTGCATGCGGGTGTTACTGCGAAGGTGAAGGTCTGGGTTGTTAAGGAGTAAGTTCCGTTTGCAGGATAGACTGGCCAGTCCAGACGGGAGATTCCAGATGGATTGGCTTTTTCATTATTGATAATTGAGAACCATCAACACTTTGCAACTTCTTGGAGTTTTCTCCTGATCTTGACCGAGATCGCTTGCTTGACTTTTCTACAAAAAGCTCATATTTTTGAATAGGAAAGCGCACAGAAGAAAGATTCTTAAGTAGAAAAACATTCCTGATGAACGGAAAACCGCTGAAGTATCTCGATGAAGTAACGATCCGATTTGCTGGTGACTCAGGCGACGGTATGCAACTTGCCGGCATGCAGTTCACGACAACGACAGCGATAGTGGGGAATGACCTCAGCACACTTCCTGACTTCCCCGCCGAAATCCGGGCTCCCGCCGGAACGCTATTCGGAGTGAGTGGGTTTCAAATTCATTTTGGAAGCCTGGAAATCAACACCCCCGGCGACGTCTGCGACGTTCTCGTCGCGATGAATCCAGCAGCGTTGAAGGTCAATCTTAATAGCTTGAAAGATAGGGGATCGATTATCGTCAACACCGGCAACTTCAACGAGAGAAACCTCAAGCTTGCCGGCTACGAGTCGAATCCACTCGAGGATGGGTCACTCTCGAAGTATCAAGTCTATGAAGTGGACATCTCGAAGTTGACCTCGAATGCACTGCAAGACCTCGGCCTCCCCACAAAGACTGTTGAGCGGAGTAAGAACTTCTTTGCCCTCGGAATGATGTACTGGATGTATGAGCGCCCGATGGACTCGACGATCGAGTGGGTCAAGCAGAGATTTGCCAAGACACCCGCGATCGCAGAGGCAAACCTCCGCGTGCTGAAAGCAGGCTGGAATTTCGGAGAGACAACCGAAATATTCACCACGAGGTATGAAGTTAAACCCGCTCCCCTCCCTTCCGGAAAATATCGAAACATCACAGGAAGCCAGGCGACCGCTTATGGATTGATTGCCGCATCAAAGAAATCGGGACTTCAGCTTTTCCTCGGCAGCTATCCAATTACACCGGCGAGCGATATTCTCCATGAGCTTTCGAAATACAAGAGTTATGGTGTAAAGACTTTTCAGGCAGAGGACGAAATCGCGGGTATTACCAGCGCACTCGGTGCGTCTTTTGCCGGTGCTCTTGGCGCCACAACGACGAGCGGTCCGGGGCTCGCCCTCAAGACAGAAAGCATCGGGCTGGCGGTAATGGTGGAATTACCGCTCGTGATCTGCGACATCCAGCGCGGAGGACCAAGCACCGGTTTGCCCACGAAAACCGAGCAAGCGGACCTGCTGCAAGCTCTCTACGGAAGGAATAGTGAAGCACCAGTGCCCGTGGTGGCTGCTGCAACCCCGGTGGATTGCTTCTACATGGTGTTCGAAGCAGCAAGGATCGCACTGAAATACATGACGCCGGTCATTTTCCTGTCCGACGGTTATCTTGCGAACGGCTCCGAGCCGTGGAAGATTCCTGCCTCCTCTGATCTGCCTGAAATCTCGCCAAGGTTCTGGACTGAGAAGGAAGGATTCTTCCCCTATCTTCGAGACGAAAAAACTCTCGCGAGGCCGTGGGCGATACCGGGAACACCCGGACTTGAGCACCGCATCGGTGGACTGGAGAAACAGCACATTACCGGGAACGTGAATTACGAGCCCGAAAATCACGAACGGATGGTTCGTCTCCGTGCCGAAAAAGTTGAGCGCGTGGTCGAGGATATCCCTCTCCTGAAAGTCGAAGGAGAGGAAGAGGGAGACCTCCTCGTTCTCGGATGGGGAAGCACCTACGGGGCAATCAAAACGGCCGTTCAGGAAAAACGAGCAGAAGGGAAATCTGTGTCTCAAGCTCATTTGCGATACCTCAATCCCTTCCCAAAAAACCTTGGTGAGATCTTGTATCGGTTCAAGAAAGTCCTCGTTCCGGAGATTAATTTGGGCCAACTGGTAAGAGTGATTCGGTGGAAGTACCTTGTTCCAGCTATCGGGCTTAACAAGGTACAAGGGATCCCGTTTCGAGCAACTGAGATTGAAGAGAAAATTGACAGAGTCCTGGAAGGATAATTATGATTGAGACGACCGAGAATAAAACGGACCCAGTCGTAAAGTACACTCCGAAAGATTTTCAATCCGATCAGGATGTTCGGTGGTGTCCGGGCTGCGGAGATTATTCTATCCTCGCGCAGGTTCAACGTGTTCTCCCAGACCTTGGCGTGCCACGAGAAAAGTATGTCTTTGTCTCCGGCATCGGCTGTTCAAGCCGGTTTCCATACTATATGAACACATACGGCTTCCATGGTATCCATGGCCGTGCAGCGGCGATTGCTTCAGGCCTGAAAATGGCACGACCCGACTTGTTTGTCTGGGTTGTTACCGGTGACGGCGACGGCTTGAGCATTGGAGGGAATCATTTCATCCATATCCTCCGCCGGAATCTCGACATTAAGATTCTTCTCTTCAACAATCAGATTTATGGATTGACGAAGGGACAGTATTCTCCTACTTCTGAATTTGGGAAAGTAACAAAGTCGACGCCGTTCGGCTCAATCGATCACCCGTTTAATCCCTTAACGTTAGCACTTGGCGCGGAGGGATCTTTTATTGCACGATCGCTTGACCGAGACCCCAAACATTTGCAGTACGTGATCAAACGCGCAGCTCAGCATCATGGAACTGCCTTTATCGAGGTTTATCAGAATTGCAATGTGTTCAACGACGGCGCGTTTTTCACTTACACGGAAAAGGAAACAAAGGATGATAATGTGATAGTCCTTGAACATGGGAAGCCGCTCATTTTCGGTAAGGAACACGACAAAGGAATCCGGTTAGATGGCTTCAAGCCAGTTGTCATTTCTTTGAAAGACGGAAAATACTCTGTCAACGATCTCCTCGTTCACAACGAGAAGGCGAGCGATCCGGCGTTCGCTTTTATCCTCGCGAGCATGACGAATGATCCGGGTCTCCCCCGCCCCGTCGGCATTTTCAGAGATGTCGAGCGACCGGTATATGAGGAGGAGATGGAGAGACAAATTCGCACGGCGAAAGAGAAACGTGGAGAAGGGAATCTCGACGCACTCTTGAATTCAGGAGAGACGTGGTACATCAAATGATTTTGAAATGTGTCGGGATAACTCATGGACCCTCCCCGAGCTGAACACGATGATTTTGCCCGCCGCAGGCGGGCTTTTTGCTACTGAGGCATTCTGAAATGAAGTCCCTTTTTAAATCCTGCAAGAAAATAATCGAGGAGAAAGAGAGGTTTGCCCTCACTACGCATGTGAACCCCGATGGTGATGGACTCGGCAGTGAGGTTGCCCTGGCGCACTACCTCAAGAAGATGAGAAAAGAAGTTTCCATCATCAACTACAGCGCGACGCCTCCAAACTATCAGTTCCTCGACCCAAACCGTGAGATCATCCACTTCAATCCCGCCCTTCATCTCGAGAAGATTCGTGACGCCGAAGTGATTTTCATCATCGATACGAATCACCTCGATCGGCTGAGAAGTCTGGAGCCTTTCGTTCGTGATAGCAAAGCCGTGAAGATCTGTGTCGATCATCATCTCGACAAAGATGATTTTGCAGATTACTACCTTATTGACGAACCCGCCACTGCAACGGGCGAAATCATCTATCATCTTCTCCAATACCTAAACGGCGATAAGATCGATACAGACATTGCACGTGCACTCTACACCGCGATTATGACGGACACTGGTTCATTCCGATTTCCAAAAACTGACCCAGAAATCCATCGTGTTGCAGCACATCTCATCGAATGTGGAGCGAACCCACCGGAAATCTTTCAAGAAGTCTACGAAAAGGGCCCGATCAACACACTGCAGCTCCTCGGCAAGGCACTCGCAAATCTGACGACGACTCACGACGGTAAGGTTGCGTACATGGCGGTCACAAGAGAAATGTTTCGTGAAACCGGGACGAGTGAGTTTCAAACCGACAATTTCATCGACTACACGATGCGAATCGCAGGCGTTCAGATTGGGCTCCTCTTCAACGAGCTTCCCGAAGGGGTGAAAATTAGTTTCCGGTCGAAGGGCAATATCCCGGTAAATGAACTGGCAAAAGAGTTTGGTGGAAATGGTCATCTGAATGCTGCAGGAGCTCGGCTTGCTGACAAGAAACTTGACGAAACTGCTGCAGCAGTCTTAGAGCGGGCCAAAGCCTACATCCTTGATAGCGACATGACTAATCTTCATCTTGCTTCCCATTCTTCATAACCTAACCTGATTACCGAGACCTTCTACTCACTGGAGAATTTTCTATGAAACTTTCTGCAGAACGGACAACTTTAAAGAAAGTCAAGGCCGATATTGTGTGCACGTTTCTCTTTGAAGACCGCAAATTGTTACAGGAACAGACAGTTGCACTTAGGAAAGCCTTAAGGAACAGAATCGACGCGCTTATAGAAACAGGAGACTTCAAAGCTAAGGAAGGTGAAACAACTGTTATCTACACGGAGGGCAAGTTCGCATCGCGCAGACTGATGCTTGTCGGTCTTGGCGAAGAAAAAAAACTTACACTGGAAAAACTCCGACGTGCTGCTGCTACAGCAGCAAAGAAGGCCAAGAGCTTGAAGCTGCGGAGTCTAGCACTTCAATCTCCAGACCCGAAGAGAGTCCCCACTGTTGTGAAAGAATCCGTTCAGGATATCGCACAGGCAATGGCAGAGAGCGCTTCACTATCGCTTTACAAATTCGATAAGTATTTCACTGAGAAGAAGGAGGAAGAAAAGAGATTAGATCGGATCATTCTCTTTGATGACGATGCGAAGCGCTCAAAAGAGATCCGGGTGGGTGTACAATATGCACAGGTAATCACAGAAGCGGTGTACCTCGCTCGAGATCTGGAAAACGCTCCGGGCAATGAGATCTATCCCAACTCTCTCGCGGACGCTGCAAGGCAGACTGGAAAGAAAAATGGGTTCAAGGTTACTGTCTTCGACAAAAAACAGATCGAGAAGCTTGGAATGGGTGGAGTATTGGCTGTCGATCAGGGCAGTGCCAGGCCGCCGAGTTTTATCATTCTTGAATATGGTGAGAATAATAAAAAATCCGCCGGGACAATCGTTCTCATCGGGAAGGGCGTTACGTTCGACACGGGTGGAATCTCGATCAAACCCGCGAGCAGCATGTCGGAGATGAAGATGGACATGTCCGGTGGTGCTGCTGTGATTGGAACACTCGAGGCAACTGCACGGCTGAGACTTCCAGTGCATCTCGTGGGGTTGATTCCTGCGGTTGAAAACATGCCGAGCGGTTCTGCCGTGAAACCCGGAGACGTCGTCCGCCATTATGGAGGAAAGACTTCAGAGGTTGACAACACC
>JAHEZR010000003.1 GCA_023251005.1 Ignavibacteriota bacterium
GCCGGGCGATTCGGTTTTTGCAACGCTGGCGGTTTCACGGACGGAGAGCTGGCTGGAGACCATCAATGTTTTCAAAGCCGGCGAGAAAACCGAAGCGATGTCGCCAGAGGCGATCTCGTTCAAGCATCTGTTCAAACCTGGTGAGATGTTTCCGGATGAGACGTTGCTCAATCAGGAGGGAAAGCCAGTTCACTTGAGCGACTACCGGAGAAAAGTGCTGGCGCTGACGTTCATCTACACACGCTGTCCTCTCCCCGATTTCTGCATACGCATGAGCGACTACTTTGCGCGTATGCAGCAGGAGATGAAGAAGGACAAGTCCCTTGACGGCAAGTGGCATCTTCTGACTATCAGCTTCGATCCGAAGTTCGATTCGCCGAAAGTGCTGAAGAGTTACGGCAAATCCTACAGCGCTGATTTTTCAGTTTGGGGGTTTGCGACTGATCCCGACACTACAGGAAAGACCGTCCTTCGCATCGCGGATGGACTCGATCTCACCTACGCCGACGACGAGGGACTGATCCAGCATAATCTGAGGACGGTGCTCATTGACAAAGAGGGGAGGTTGGTGAAGGTGATAAACGGGAATGAGTGGACACCTGAGGAAGTAGTTGGCGAGATAAAGAAATTGACAGTTGTCAATTGACAATTTCAAATTGACAATTCAACTCCGTTTCTTACGAGCAGTGCTTATGCTTGCTCCTACTATTCTTGAAAGTTCCTCACACTCGTCTGCCACGGGTTTCACTTTATCCTGAGGGAAGAGCCTGGCTCTCTTGCCGATCTCAAGCCATACGGCAGATTCGTGTAACTCCTTTAGCACAATGCCAAGCTTGTGAACAAAATCGTTATTGCTTTCTGCGCCACGAGCCTCACCGTAGTTGGGAGCGGGTGAAGTCCCGGAGCGGAGTAACTGCCCGGCGATTTGTCTGCCAGATTCAGTCTTTGGAAGTAGCCCGCAGAGCCAGATGATCTTCACCGCAAACTCAATCAGCCGTTCCTGTATGTCGTCTCCTTTTGCCACGACTCCCGTTCACAATTCTCAATTAACTATTCAACATTGACAATTCATCCGCGGTTTTTCCCTGCAGTTGTTATGCATAGCGCAACACTCTCTGACAGATCCTCAACCCAATTAACAATTGTCAATCGACAATTTCAAATTGCCAATTCATCACTTTCTCGCTTTCCCCTGCGCAGCAACCGCGTGCATCCTTGCTTTGACTTCTTCCTCGCTTCCAAGGTAGCGGCTCCCGAGCGGCTTCAGGCTGTCATCCAATTCATAGACGAGTGGTAATCCGGTCGGGATGTTCAGTCCGGTGATGTCCTTGTCGGAAACATCATCGAGATACTTCACGAGTGCGCGGAGACTATTGCCGTGCGCGGCAATGAGCACCCGCTTGCCGCTCCGGATCGTCGGCGCAATAGTGTCGTGCCAATGCGGTAGAAAACGGGCGACGGTATCCTTGAGACATTCGGTGAGCGGCAGTTCATTGGAAGCGATGTTCTTGTAGCGGGTGTCGTTGCCGGGAAACATGGGGCTCGTGCGTTCGAGAGCAGGCGGTCGGATATCATAACTGCGCCGCCAGATGTGCACCTGCTCCTCGCCATACTTCGCCGCCATTTCGGATTTATTCAAACCCTGGAGCGCCCCGTAGTGTCGCTCATTCAGTCTCCATGAATGGTGAATAGGGATCCACATCAGATCCATCTCGTCCAGTGCAAGCCAGAGCGTCCGGATTGCGCGCTTCTGGACCGAGGTGTACGCAACGTCAAAAACGAATCCCTCATTCTTCAGCGTACGGCCAGCCTGTCTCGCCTCCTCCACGCCCTTGGGAGAAAGGTCAACATCCACCCATCCGGTGAAGCGGTTTTCCAGATTCCACTGTGATTCGCCGTGACGGAGCAGGACCAGTTTGTGCATGATTCTAATTGTGAATGGAGAACAATCAATGGAGAATAGTGAACGGTTTAAGAGTAGGGAATTTCGAGAGGAAGGTCAAGATGATTGACAATTTGAAATTGACGGTTCATTACTCCCCCGGACCGAACAGAAACACACTGAGAAAAAGGACAAGGGCAGAGATATTCACGGCGAGTTTCAAACGTGGAGGGCCTCGCTTTATGCCACTCCACACTCTTGCAGAGAGGTACATCAGTACCATCAAAACCGCGGCAGTAATACCCGCCTCTGCGATCCCGAAC
>JAHEZR010000061.1 GCA_023251005.1 Ignavibacteriota bacterium
AGTATGATGAGATGGGCTACCCGTTTGCGAAAGTTGAAATCGATTCAGTCTCGACTTACAAAAACGATGGACAACGCAAATTGGCTGTTACACTGAAGATCGAGGAAGGCGCATACACTCGAATCGAGGAAGTGAGAGTCGAGGGGAACAAAGATACAAAAGACGATGTGATACTACGGGAGCTCCGGATTAGGCCGGGCGCGGTCTATAATGGCGCAAAATTGAGAGTAATAAAACAGAAGCTTGATCGATTAAATTTGTTCTCATCAGTGAGCGAGCCTGAACTCTTTATCGGACCAAAAGGGGGAGGTCTTCTCATCAAGGTGCAGGAGGGGAACACGAACAGCTTCGATGGGATCGTGGGATACGTACCAAAAGTGACGACAAATCCATCCGGCTATTTCACGGGTTTCGTGAGTGTGTCCATGAGGAACCTCTTCGGAACAGGTCGTCGCCTCGCCGTTCGGTGGCAGCGAGAGGATCAGGAGACACAGGAGGTAGAATTACACTACCTTGAACCCTGGGTCATGAACCTCCCCGTCAATGCGGGCATTGGATTTCTTCAGCGCGAGCAGGATTCTTCCTACATTAGAAGAACGTTTGACTTTAGAGCAGATATTTTAGTTACGGAGGAATTATCGATTGGTATTCTGTTGGGTCAAGAAAGAATTATACCCTCGTCAACGATGGCTGTTCCTGCCGTATCTGAGAGCAGGACAACAACCTTCGGTGGCGAGGTTCGGTACGATACGCGCGACGACGCTTATAGTCCAAGAAGCGGCATTTATTATCGAAGCGATTATCGAGTGGGGAGGAAAGCATTTTCGGCCGCTTCACTTCCTTCCCTCGCTCGTCCGGACGAAAGCTTCGTAGTAAAGAGGTTTGGTGTTGACCTTGAGTTCTATTTCCAGCCCTTCTCGCGTCAAGTGGTTGGGACTGGTCTTCATGCAAAAGATCTCCGGAGCGATCAGATAGAAGACGGCGACCTATTCAGATTCGGCGGGACAAACACGCTGAGGGGATATCGCGAGAATCAATTTCTTGGCTCAAGCATCGTTTGGTCGAATCTCGAGTATCGCTTTCTCATGGCAAGGCGCTCCTATCTCTATGGCTTCATGGATACCGGCTATTACTTCCGTCCGGCTGATGATCGGCGGCATATTGCATCTTCTGAAGCTCTCAAAGTGGGGTATGGAATTGGTTTCCGGGTCGACACTTCACTTGGTCTACTCGGGGTCAGTTACGCTCTCGGACGAGGTGATACGTTCAGTACCGGCAAAATCCATTTTGGTATCATTAATCAATTCTGAAGTTACCTCCTAATGGTACGTCACCACAGCGAGCGCGTTCGGCTCTCCAAACTCCTTACTCGAGAACGTCGACTTTGGAAGAGAGGAGTTCGGTACGTTGCCGGAGTTGATGAAGCCGGTCGCGGACCTCTGGCCGGGCCTGTTGTTGCAGCAGCAGTGGTTTTTCCGAAAGGTGTCTGGATTCCGGGTGTTGATGACTCGAAAAAGCTATCGCGGGCAAAGAGGGAATCGCTGTTTCTTGAAATTCAAAAGAACGCGATCAGTGTTGGCATCGGTGTCGTCAGCCATCAACGGATTGATGTTGTAAATATTCGTCAGGCGTCACTCGTCGCAATGGAGCAAGCGATCTCTCGATTGAACCCGAAGCCTGAATATCTTCTTATTGACGGAAACTATTTTCGAGATGGGAAGGTGCCTTATAGGACAATTGTGGGTGGGGACGCAAAATCTTTCTCCATTGCCTCCGCTTCGATCGTTGCGAAAGTGACTCGCGACCGACTCATGGAGCAGCTTCATCTTTGTTTTCCACTTTATGGTTTCGATCGCCATAAAGGCTACGCTACAAAGGCGCATCTTCAAGCTATCGAAAAATATGGTCTCAGCAATGTCCATCGACGGTCATTTCACGTGAGGGCATTATTCAATGAAGAATCGCCACTCGTTCGGCAGGAGAGGTGAGTCTCTTGCAATTGGGTTTCTCAAGAAACAAGGGTACACGATTCTCGAAACGAACTTCCGATTTGAGAGAGCCGAGATTGATCTTATTGCGAAGGACAGGGGGGTGCTGGTTTTTGTTGAGGTGAAGACTCGCCGGAAAAACACCTTGGGCGAGCCTGAGGATGCTGTGACCGGGAGGAAGCTAGATCAAATACGGAAGGCGGCTCAGGGTTACCTCTACAAACGTGACCTCGCCGATGCCGAATGCCGCTTTGACGTTGTGTCCATAAAGCAATCTGGTGACGAGACAGAAATATCACACATAAGGGACGCATTCTAAGTCACTCGGTTACATCAGAAATTTCCAACCAGGGAAAGTGCAAATGAATATTGCTCTTGTAATGATTGCCTCGCTCGGGATACTAATCGTCGGTTACACTTTTTATGGTCGATTCATCGCCAGTCGTATTGGTGTCGATCCAGACATTACAACTCCGGCGGTAAAGATCAACGACGGTGTTGATTATGTTCCGACAAAACCGATTATTCTTTTCGGTCACCATTTTGCGGCGATTGCAGCCGCAGGGCCAATCGTAGGGCCAACGCTGGCGGTGTTGTTCGGCTTCCTCCCCGCGTGGTTGTGGATCATGCTGGGGGTTGTGTTCATCGGTGCCGTCCACGACTTTTCAGCGTTGTTTGTTGCAGTCCGAGAAGGAGGTAAATCCATCGCCGAGGTTGCACGTCGCACTCTGGGTAAGCCGGGGTTCGTCTTCTATATCTGCTTCGCGATTCTGCTTTGCCTTTTAATCCTAGCAGCGTTTCTCCAGCTGACAGCCATCGCCCTGACCTCTACTCTTCCGCCCGATGACGTAAACCTCACTGCAGCATCTGAGACTCCCGTTCAA
This sequence comes from Ignavibacteriota bacterium, assembly GCA_023251005.1. The sequence continues at coordinate 2,873 of JAHEZR010000061.1, forward strand.
ATGATTGAGAAGAGTGGAATACTCCACGTTCAGATCGGTGGAGTCGCATCGGCGTCGGTGATCCTCATGACGTTCCTTGCTCCGCTAATTGGTTTCATGATTTACAAGAAACATATGAACATTGTCTTCGTAAGCGTCTTCGCATTTGTTACAGCCTTTGGTTCGGTCATTCTGGGATTCTTCTATCCCGTCACTCTTAATCCGACGACATGGATGATAATCATCTCGATCTATGTATTTTTCGCTTCGTGGATTCCGGTGTGGATCATTCTGCAGCCGCGCGATTTCGTGAACGCACAGGTGCTCTATCTCGGCTTGGCTTCCATGGTTGTGGGAATCATCGGCGCAGGTATTGGGGGAGCAGTCATTAAAGCACCCGCAGTGAACTTAAGTGAAGCAATGAGTGCACCCAACCTCGGTCTCTTGTGGCCTTTTCTCTTCGTCACCATCGCATGCGGCGCTGCGTCCGGCGCGCACGGACTTGTGTGTGGCGGAACTTCCTGCAAGCAACTCTCAAGTGAAAAACACGCTCGCATCATCGGATATGGAGGCATGTTGCTAGAAGGTTTGCTTGCTGTTTGCGTGACACTTATCGTTACAGGAGGGCTCGATTTCGACAAGTATAAGAGCCTTGTCTATCCATCTGGGGGTGGCAGTAACGCGCCACTGGCTTTTGCTTTAGGCCTCGGAAATATTCTTCGTGCTGGTGTCGGACTACCAACTGTTTACGGGACGATTTGGGGGATACTCCTCCTCGAAGGATTTCTCATCACAACGATTGATGCGATTGTTCGCCTCACACGTTACCTCTTCGAAGAGCTCTGGTTAACCATTCTCGCGAATCCACCAGGCATTCTCCGGAGTCGCATCTTCAACAGTGCTCTCGTTATTGCTGGGATGTCCCTCTTGACTTACACGAACGCCTATCTAAAAATCTGGCCGATCTTTGGTTCAGCTAATCAGCTTCTCGCTGCGCTAACTCTCATCGCCGTGACTGCCTGGCTCGTACAGAAGTCAAAGAAGGCTTGGTTCTCAGCAATCCCTGCGGCATTTATGGTGCTCACAACAATCACATCGCTTGTGATTCTGCTCGGACGCTATATTAATTTTGGTAACTGGACGCTCGCGATCACGGACTTAATGTTACTTGTCCTGGCAGTGGGAGTTGTGAGTTTAACCATCCGTTATTTCTACAACCTCCGCATGAGACTCGCTACCGAGGCGGCAAAATAGTAAACAGTTTCTCGAATATCTTTTCCCCTCCGAGATTTTACCTCATTCACATGGCTACGACACCTTCATCCTTTCCACTCCACAGTGGATAAGCGGTTGTCCCTCCCCACCTCAAGCCATTCTTCAAAAATCGCTTGCATCTCATTGAATTTGTGAGTATGCTTCGAACGCTTTCTGGTCCAGGTCTAACGTATCGGATGTTGAATTAATTCTAAACTACTCATCGGAAGGATCCACGATGCGGCTTTGGCCGAGGCGTAAGAAGGATAAGTTTGGTTCTGAGTTCTTGAAAAAAGAAAGTCAGCTTGTCCAGATCCTTGAGGGAATCTCAGGCGGTTTCTTTTCGCTCGACAAAGAGTACCGATTTACCTATTGGAATCGTGCGGCCGAGTCAGGAACTGGCTTGAAGCGGGAGGAGGTGCTAGGGAAGAATGTGTTCGAGGTTTTTCCAAATGCGAAGGGTGCGGAACTCGGTGAAAAGTATAAGGCGGCAATGGAAACGAAAACGTATCAGAGTTTTGAGACGGCGTACAAGGATGACCGTTTCGAAGCGTGGTACGACGTGCGGATTTATCCGACGGAAAGTGGGATCTCCGTTCTCTTCCAAGACATTACCGAACAGAAGCGTCAAAGGCGGCAGCGGGAAGCGCTCCTCGAGGTTTCTCGAGTCATTAATTCAGCCCAGCAAATCGATGAGCTGTGCCTGAAGGCTGCAGGGAAGATAGCCGAGTTTCTCGGCATTCCTGCGAGATTAGTCTCTATCTACCAATTCGACGCGCGGTCCGAGTCGTTACATCTTATGGCCCCATCCTTCACTGAGGTCCCGGAGATCACGACTGAGATTGCACACAGAATCGTTCGAGAAGGGGATCCAAATCCCGCTGTTCAATGTGTTCTGTCTAGAAAGGGTGTCGTGAGCGCTGAAGTTGCCACGGCTTCCCTCGCACGCTACTTTGAGGGAGAAATCAGAAATTGTAAACTGAAGACACTCATCTGTCTGCCTTTGCTTGTCCAGAACGATCTCCAGGGAGTGCTCGAAGTTCTCTCGGCCAAAGAAGAGAAGTATATCGGGGATGAGCTCTCCATGCTCACAGTGATTGCGAATGAGCTTTCAGCCGGCATGAGCCGCAGGCGCCTGATCGATGAACTCGCCTTGAAGAACGTTGAGCTGGAAACCGAGCAGAGGAAGACCGAAGAAGCGAATGAGACATTGAAGAAATTTCTTGCCACCTTCAGCCACGAGCTCCGTGCCCCGCTCAATTCAATCGTCGGGTTCTCAGAGCTTCTTGCAAGTGGTTTAGCAAATTTGCCTTCTGAATCTGTCCAGGAGTTCATGAAGAACATCAATGTCAGCGGCAAGCACCTGAAGGAGCTCGTGGATGATATCTTGGATCTTTCAAAGATAGAAGCGGGAAAGCTAGATCTCCACATCGATACTTACGCCGTGTCAGACTTTGTTCAAAGTATTCAACGAGTACTGCAGGCAGCGATTCAGCAAAAGAAAATTAAGCTCGGATTCGACATTTCGGACGAGGTTGATCAACTCGTAGTCGACCAAACTCGCTTTAAGCAAATTCTTCTCAACCTCGTTGTGAATGCGATCAAGTATAGTGATCCCGAAGGACGAGTCG
>JAHEZR010000062.1 GCA_023251005.1 Ignavibacteriota bacterium
CGCCAGCGGTCTCAACCTCAATCTAACAGACGCGAAGCGAAAAGCTGAAACGTGGAAGGAAAAGGCCAAGGACTTGAATCTCAAATTACAGCAAATCCAGGCTAACTCAAGAATAAATCAGTATGCGAACGATGTGTTAATAAGAATCGAGCGGGAACTAACTGAGGAGAAAGGTCTTACAGAACGCGATTGGTACAAACACCGAATCTACACGCCAAGTGGTTATGACGCTGTTGCACTTGCGGGGGTTGGCGATGCCTTGCAGGCGAGGCAACCTGAAAGGGCACAGAGAGAGTTTGAGATTCTCTTAAAGATACTTGATCGAGTCACAGAATCCATCCGAGAATTGTTGAAGCGATGATACAAATGACCGTACTGGTCGCTACTGTTTTTCCACGCTGGCATTATCCTAGCTCAGACCAGAGCGCCAGATCCATGGAAGGGCAGCTTCCACCTGTTGACGCGGCGCGTGTCGCGAAGAGAGTCGTCGCTGCTCTGCGCCCTGCCCAAGGTGACCGAGCCATCTATGTGTAAGACCTGACCTGTTACCCGCAGGGGCCGACCGCTCTGGATTTTTCTCAAGCGCGTGACACTTGATGCAGACGACCAGACCATGGTACGAGATGGGGATATGATAAAGTAGGATATGGATAGAAGCACGCAGGCAAATTCCTTGACAATCGTGGGCAGCTTTACTATTTTTCTCATCAGTTAAGAATCATGAATGATCTGATGAATGATTTAGAATTTAGGGAATCTTGACGATGTCGGTTGCACTCTTTTTTCTCACCTGGGTCGTGTTCTTAGTCTCGGAATTTGTTATCACAAAGTTCCCAGCGTGGGGAACGCGCGAGAAACGCGATAGAATTTCCAGCATCATCACCTTCGGGCTTCCTGCCCTCGGGCTTGGGCTCGTCGGGGTCTCTCTTGCGTTCGCATTCCCGGCAGTGGCACGCGGTTCCCACTCTGAACCAGACTGGTACTTTCGATTCGTGCTTGGAAGTGCCGATATCGGTGTCATTAATGTCTTAGGCCTTGCCTTAGCTTGGGGAGCCTTCCCCATTCGATTCGCGGCAAAGCGAGCACTGGGAAAATTCTATACGATCAACGTCGCCATTCTTCAGGATCACCAACTTATCGAATCTGGCATCTATCGCTACGTCCGACATCCACTCTATCTCGGCATCCTGATGTTCTACATTGGTCTCCCATTAATTATCTCCAGTGTTTTTGGGCTGCTTGTGGTAACACTACCGGCAACGATTGGCTCGTTCTATCGAATGCGACTTGAGGAACGAGCACTCGTGAGTCGATTCGGTGAGCGCTACCTCGCCTACGCAGAACGGACAGCGCGGCTGATTCCATATGTGTGGTGATTTATTGTGCTAATCGCCTATGAAAATCTTCGCCAGAACGGTGCGGGACTCCAACGGGCACAGAAAACCGCAGAACCCTGGCAGACACGTGTCACTAAGCGACTCACAGTGGCCTTCGCGACCGACTCAATCGATGATGCAATTATCATTGGATATTTCACAAACAGATGCTGTAGTAAGGTACAATGACTGAACGACTGATACTGCTCGACCGCAATGAGAATCACTTTGGTCCAGCTCCCGCCTGCTTTGAGGTACTTCGTCAAGCTAGTATTGGGGATCTGAGTCTGTACTCGCGTGATTACGAACGAAGAGTCAAGAGCAAGCTTTCAGAGCGTCTCGCGCGAACTCTTGGGGTCCCGGAGAATCGCATCCTGCTCAGCTACGGTAGCGAGGATATGCTGAAGCAAGCTGTTCATTCTTCTCTCGATCCCGGAGAAAAGATCTTGATACCGAGCCTCTCCTGGTGGTACTATAAAGCCGTCGCTTCGGAGGTCGATGGGGTCACCGTCGAGTATCCAGTTCACGAGAGAGGGGAGAGTTTTTTCTACGACGTTCAAGAGATCATTGAGAAGGTGAGGCGAGAGAGACCAAGAATTGTCCTCCTTGCTTCACCGAACAATCCAACAGGACATTCTGTTTCGAACGATGATTTGCACAGGTTGCTGAGCGAGTCTGGAGAGACTATTCTGATCCTCGACGAAGCCTACAGGGGATTTTCCATTGAACAGCGGGACGAGTTGCCCAGCTTGCTCTCGAGATATAACAACCTTCTTATTCTGAGAACGTTTTCAAAGTTTTATGCGCTTGCCGGTATCCGCATCGGATATGCGTGCGCAGGAAAGAGTCTGTACCGGCTTGCAAAGTTCAGCGCTCGCTATCTTGGATATAACCTTCTTTCCGAGAAGCTCGCCCTGGCAGCACTCGATAGTGCAGACTACTACGATCAAATCCGAAACAAAATGATCGAGGAAAGGGCGAATTACGTCCGAGAGCTTAGCGCGCTTACCGGCTGGAAGCCTTATCGTTCTGACGCGAACTTCCTGCTCGTAAGAACTCCCGAAGGAGTTAAGACTTCCCTCAAGCGATGGTTGGAGAAGAAAGGCATTGCAATAAAGTTCTTTGACGAAGGGCCTCTCAATAATTGTGTGAGAATTACAGTTGGGACTCAAGAGCAAAATCGCCTTCTCATCAATGCCCTCAAAGAATTTGCCCGGATGCAACTCTGCGCTCAGCCGGTGAAATCACAGTAGCCGATGAAGTGCGTCATTCTTGCAGCTGGTATCTCTTCTCGACTCCATCCTCTCACAGCCTCCACCCCAAAATGTCTTCTTCAGGTAGGCACCTACACCATTCTCGAACGCACAATCCGAAACGCTCTGCGTCTGAACATCTCAGAATTCGTCATTGGTACAGGTTACCATGCAACGATGATTGTGGATTTCGTCAGGAAGAAATTTCCTACTCTGAAGGTTGAGTTTGTTTACAACGATAGGTTTGCCGAGACAAACAACAGTTACTCGCTCTCGCTGACAGAATCCGCAACTCGCGGCAGTGAAGTCCTGTTGATGGACAGTGATATTGTATTTGATCAACGTATTCTCTCCGAGTTACTTTCATCGCCTTATGGAAACTGCCTCGCCGTCCGGACAACGGGCGAATTCGATAAGGAGGAAGTCGGGGTCACTGTAAACGACGAAAGGAGGATTCTTCGAATCGGGAAAGAAGAGACGCAAGGCACCGTTTTCGGAGAATCGATCGGCATAGAAAAGTTCTCTCAAGGAGGAGCCATAAGGCTTTTTGAAATTCTTCATCGTAGAATTCTTCAGGAAGGAAGAATAGAAGAACTCTATGAGACATCATTCCAGGAGCTCGTCGACGCTGGCATCCCGACCTACGCAATTGATATAAAAGATTTTCCATGCATCGAAATCGATTCTCCCGAGGATCTGGATTTCGCGAGAAGAGAGATTGTACCCAAGCTAGACAAGATGTAATCAAGAGAGATGACGAGAGCCGACAAACGAAAATTACACTACGCTCGATCCTTAAAGTCGGAATATTCGGACGAGCCCATTAACACTTATCTCCTCCGCCCAATGGCGGGTGTCATTGTAAAGCTCATTTATCCAACTCGCATCACTCCAAACCAGCTAACGATTGCGGCGATTATCGTTGGCGTGCTTGCGGCGGTTTACTACCACTTCGGAGAGTCTTCGACGACTGCTATCGCGGGGTTACTCGTGACTCTCAAGGATCTTCTCGATTCCGCAGACGGGCAACTCGCTCGGGCAAAGAATCTGTTCAGCCGCCGCGGAAGGTTCATCGATTCCATCGGAGACTTTCTTGTCAACCTTCTCATCTTTAGTGCCATCACCACGACCCTTTACCGCACACAACCATCGGCTGTAACCATCCTTCTTGGCTTAGCAGGTCTGATTGGAATCACACTGCAGGTTTCTTACCACGTCTTCTATCACGTTTCTTACCTCCACCTACAAGATCTTTACCAGACAAACCGGTTGACCGAGGAAATTCGCGATGAAGATCGGCAAGCGGATCCGATTACGTTTCGACTTCAGAAAATTTTTCTGGTAATTTATTCATGGCAAGATAAATTCATGTATCACATTGACAAATGGTCTAAATGGCAGGTTGAGCAATTATCCGTTGGGGAGCAGAAGCGGTTTGAAAATCTGTGGTACTCAGATCGAGTGGGCTTGAGATTCTCAGGATTTCTGGGCTTCGGAACTGAACTCGCCCTTTTGACGATCTGCTCTCTGCTTAATGAGCTGCAGCTTTACCTTTGGCTTAATCTAATTCTCATGAATAGTATCTGGTTCGTCACAATACTGTACAGAAAAGTTTTCCTCGCTCCTGCGCTTCTCAGAACTCATCAGGCAGCAGCGAAATAAAAAAGGGCGGAATTGTTCCGCCCTTCAACCTCTCAAGTTGTTTTGACGTAAGGGTGATCTTGCAGCCATTAGTGAAACGGAAATGACAAAGTAAGAATAGAATTGAACCGGGGCAGAATTGAGAAGGGCTACTTCCGAAAAGACACAGCTTGGCGAGAGATCAACGCAATGGGTTGGTCAGGACTCGAAGATAGACACGACCTCAAGAGTAATCACAAATCTTGATCTGCCACGTAATCGTCGATGTCGTAACGAACGTTCTCGTCATAGATCGGACGGACGGGTCGAACTTTTTTCATGAGGAATATCGGCACTGCAAGGATCGCAGCGAACAGCAATGTCCACTTTAGCGCCTTCATCTTAGCCCCCCGATAGCTCCCTGATTGTGATTGAATAGTCTTGTGAAACGGTTAAACTTTTTCGTGCGCAGTCTCAGTCTGCGTCTGGCACGATCGACTCGCGCTCAATTCTTCTTCCGTGAATCGCTGTGCCTTTACTCTTCTAACAGAATAGTAGAGGAAAAAGTTTTACCGCGCAAGAGAATTTTGATTAAAATTCATTAATCGACGGGTGGTGATGAGACGACATGGGTGACCGTCGACGCTCGACAACAGCTTGAGAGAAAAAAGAAATGGCAGGCTGGAAGACTTCAGTCGGTTAGTACGTCGATGGGAAGCACTACGGGTAGCTTTAGCGGAAGACTAAAAACTGGCTTCTTGAAAAGGAAAACATGAAGATTGGGGGAAAAATCCTTATTGACTGTATCGAATGACGTTAAATGCCCTTTTCCCCTTTGGTTCTCGACGTAAGTCAAACGTCACCGTATCTCCCTGGTTGAGCACAGATCGGAAGCCCGTCTCCTTCACGTCATTCTTATGAAAGAATATTTCTTCTCCACCTTCTGTGGTGATAAAGCCGTAGCCCCTGGTCACATTGAAGAACTTTACTTTCCCTCGTTCCATTGCCCTCTCCTGTAGTGTTCTGCAAATAAGTGAAAAACGGAAAACCCCGGCGACCTGGCCGGGGCTTCCCCATCGTCTGATTCCCTTAGACCTTCTTGACGTTTACAGCTTGGAGACCCTTCGGCCCTTCCTGAACCTCAAACTCGACGGTATCACCTTCATCGAGCTTCCGATAGCCTTCACCCACAATAGCTTTGTAGTGGACGAAGACGTCTTCGCCGGACTCTCGTTGAATGAATCCGTAACCTTTGGCTCCGTTGAACCACTTCACTTTTCCTTTTTCCATTGCTGGAATCCTCGTGAAAAGTTGTTGAAAGGAATCCCGTCATCGACGGAACGTACAACCGAGTATTGGCTTCTTAAAAAAAGATCGCATTGAACGGAATTAGAAGTCCACCATTCAGTGCGATCTTTACTCGTTTGCATGCCCCCTCG
>JAHEZR010000063.1 GCA_023251005.1 Ignavibacteriota bacterium
CGATGGCAGTGTTCCTAAAGGAGTACCCTGACATCCATTGTACGATCAATCTGAGTCCTGTCCTTCTCCTCCAGCTTGAGGAATACTATGTGAAGCGATTAAAGCCAACCATAGACCTCAAACCCACAAGGGTTAGGAAGGATTTCCTCTCGGACGGGATTGCGGAAATCAGTGACCCCTGGATTGAGCTGGCACTGAAAGATACGGATTCTTTCAGCGAGCTTGATCGTCAAATCCTTCTTGATGGTGCGTGGAATGCCTTTAGCGTTAGTGATGAGACCTTTCGTCGCTTCCCTGAGTTTAATCAGCTTAGGGAGAAGTGTCAGAAGGATCCACGGGCGCTAACTGTTGATGACCTGCGGTTGATCAAGTTCTGGTTTTTCCTTGTATATTTCGATCCAGTATTCTTGACAAAGCAAGTCCGGTTGCCGGATGGAAGCTGGGTAAACTTGCGAAAATTTCTCAAGCGAGATCAGAATGGTCACTACCATCTGAAAAAGATTATCACGGAAGACGATTGCAAGAAGATCGTGGGAGAAGCGTTTAAGGTCCTGTCCAACATTGTACCGATTCATAAGCTGCTTATGTATGGAGTACGGACGAGGCGAGCGCAAAAGTATTCTGGCCAAGTCGAGCTTTCCACGATGCCATTCTTTCATCCGATTTTACCTCTCATCTATGATTCCGAAGCGGCCAAACTCTCTCGGCCGGGGAGCCCGTTGCCAGCACGGTTCAGCTTTCCGAGTGATGCCGATCTTCAAGTGAAATTAGCCGTAAGTTTCTTTAAGAAACTTTTCGGGGTAGCTCCACGAGGAATGTGGCCAGCAGAGGGAGGTGTGTCTCAAGATATCCTACCGTTGTTCGTGAACCACGGCATTCGCTGGATTGCGACCGACGAGAAAATACTTGGACTGTCAAGACCTACAGGTCAATCAAAATATTCACCTTATATTATGAGGCAGGGAGAAAGTTCAACTGACTTCTTGGTAATTTTCTTTCGTGACACAGAGCTATCCGACAAGATTGGCTTCACCTACAAGGATTACTATCCGAAAGTTGCAGGGCAAGATTTTCTCGAGTCTCTTCTTGTCCATTCGCCGAAAACAGATGAGGGTGATAGGATAGTGACGGTGATCTTGGATGGTGAGAACGCATGGGAATGGTATCGTCACGACGAACAAGGACGCGGCTTCCTTCGCGAATTGTACCTAGGTTTATCTCAACTGTATCGAGAGCGAAGGGTTATTACGACTACACCTACCGAGTATCTCGAAGGGAACCCGAAGCGGGGCATTCCTCCTCATCCTCCACAGATGCTTCCGGCGATCGATAGGCTCTGGCCTGGCTCGTGGGTTAATGCAAACTTTGATACTTGGATAGGAGAGTCAGAGAAGAACGCTGGATGGGAATTCTTGAAAAAAGCACGTGAAGCTCTGGAGAAAACGGGATTTTCTCCTCCTAAGTCTTTGCCTCGAATACTTGCGAAGGGTGGGAAGAAGTGGTTCACGTATAAAGCTTGGATAGAACTCCTTGCCGCAGAAGGATCGGATTGGTTCTGGTGGATGGGAAGCGAACAAGACCAAGCAGCGATGAGAACGATTTTCATTAATCATCTAAAGTCGGTCTATGATTTTGCCAACTGCGCGGGCGCTAATCTTGTTCCTCCAGATTTTGAATCCCTTATACGGAAGAATCAGAAACAGGTTCCGCCAAACGGGACGATGCGAAGGAGTGCTGATGACGAAGTGCAAGTGAGATTCCAGTGCGACGCACGGCATGTTCGAGTACGAGATGCCATTTGTATTGTCGGTAATCACCCATCGCTTGGAGATTGGATACCGAACAAAATCAAAATGTATGACGATGGGACACACGGTGATCAGCAAGCGGGCGATGGGATTTGGACGTTGGAACTCTCGTTCCCACCCAGTACTGAGATTGTTTATAAATTCACAAATAGTGGAATAGGAGGTGGGTGGGGAGTGAGTGACGAGATTCCGGGGAAAAACAGAAGGATCGAGATCGGCTCGAAATCACCGACGATCGAACTTCTTGATATCTTTGGTAGGCTTTAACCGAAAAGGATTGCCCATTGACTTTCTCGGAAAGTTGTCTAAATTCCTAAAGCATTCTCGACATTTGACTCAATGATGGAAACCAAAACTTACCGGAGTTTTTCTGAGTTCTGGCCGTATTATGTCTCTGAGCACAGCAAGCTGGGGACTCGCCGCTTGCACTTTCTCGGGACCAGCCTTGGTCTTCTGCTCCTGCTAATCTTTTTTGTGACTGGACCGTGGTGGTTGGTTCTCCTTGCCTTGATCAGCGGATACCTCTTTGCATGGATTGGTCATTTTGTCGTGGAAAGGAACATGCCCGCGACTTTCAAGTATCCACTCTACTCTCTGGCAGGCGACCTCAAGATGTTTGTACTGATTTGTGTTGGCAAAATGGAGGAGGAAGTGAAACGGCGCACGTCAGCCAGGTGAACCCTGCAGCCAGATTCCATCCAATCTCTGAGAATATTCTTTCCAGAGACTTGACATTTTTCAAAAATTCTCTTATCGTTTGTCTGATTTTCTGCTCCAATCCTATATTGCGAATCCATCCGAAGCAGGTAAACCTTAAGAAAGGAGCTTAAAGACTCATGACGTGGGTCATTACAAAACTGTGTATCGATTGTAAAGACATTGAGTGTGTGGACGTTTGTCCCGTGAATTGTATTTACGAGTTAAATGTTCCTGACGAGAAATGGGCAAATCAGCTTTACATCCATCCGGATGAATGTATCAACTGTGCCGCTTGTGAGCCTGCCTGTCCGTGGCAGGCGATCTTTGAGGATGCACAGGTCCCTGAAGTTTTCAAAGAGGATATCGAACTGAACGCCCAGATTTTCAAAGACCATCCATCAGAGCACTTCACTATCGAAGCCCATGTATTGAGGACGCATCCGACAGCCGAAGAGGTTGAAGAGAACAAGAAGAAATGGGGAATGATCAAATAAGAACCTTTTAGGTGATTCAAAAACGCAGCCAAGCCCGGTTCAATCAGACCTATCTTCCCCCCCCAGTTCTCGATTCCCGCTGCGATCTAATATCGGATAGCGGTTAGGTCCCAGGTGTCCCAATTCATTTTCTTCAGTTACTCTAAAGGCGTTTGTCCAGTCATGATGTTGTCTCTCGGGTGAGCCCGCGGCGTCATCTTTCCTCAATCGTGAATAAATGCTTTTCAGAGAAATCAGCAGAATAAATGTGAAGAAGTTGCGAGCGAAATGAATTCTGGCATCTCGACAAGGGTGAGTTCCATTGCGTAGGCATCGGAGAAAGATTTCTCGTCGCGATTTTGGGAAGCTTGTTGGATTAACGCTCCCACTTGCGGCAATCGGACCGGGTGTATTAGGAAGTTCGAACTTCGTGCAGAATGGAAAGCCTATGACTAAGCGGACAGGGGCATACACGCGTAAGGATTTATTTACTAGACCTGAGGTGCGTTCGTTCACTGGCAATGCGCTCAAGGAAATTGCATTTCCGCTTGGAGGCATCGGGGCGGGGAATGTTTCGCTCGGGGGCCGGGGGAATCTTCGTGACTGGGAAATCTTCAACCGCCCGGCGAAGGGACGCAGCCTTCCATACACTTTTTTTGCAATATGGGCGAAACATGAAAAAGAGAGTCCCCTCGCCCGTGTCCTTGAGGCACAGAGGATGCCACCCTACGGACCCGCGTTTGGGTTACCGACAGGAGAGGTTTCGGGGCTTCCTCGTGTTAGAGAAGCACGGTTCCATGGTGAGTACCCTTTCGGCTCGATTGAATTCATTGATGAAAGTCTTCCGGTGGATGTCTCGCTCGAAGCGTTCACTCCCTTTATCCCACTTAACTCAAAGGATTCAAGCATCCCAGTTGCTATCTTTCGCTGGCGGTTGAAGAACAGAAGTCGGAAGGCGGTTGAGGGAACCATTGTCTTTTCGATGGCGAATCCCGTCGGGATAGCCAAGGAGGGTGAACGGCCTGGGAACTGTTTTGCAAATTTTTTCGGCAGCAATCTTAACGAATTCCACGAAGATCCAAATCTCCGTGGGCTGATGATGACGACCAAGAAGTATCAACCGAACGACATCCGATACGGAAGCGTCGCCGTCGTCACGACCCACAGCGATCTCACGTACACCACCCACTGGCCTCGCACCGGATGGTGGGATGACATCCAGCAATTCTGGGATAATTTCTCCGAGGACGGCATGCTGAAAGCTCTCCCCGATGAAGGTCCCACGCCCGATGGTCGCACTGATGTCGGTTCCCTCGGTCTTCGATTTAAGTTGAGTCCCAACCAAGCTATCGACCTCCCTTTCATCTTGACGTGGTGTTTTCCCAATCGCGTGAACTACTGGGATCATGAACCCGAGGTTAAAGAAAAAGGGTTGACGAACTTTTACGCATCTGTGTGGACCGATGCATGGGCAGTTGCCAAGTATGTCTCGGAAAACATCGGAGTTCTGGAGCGTGATACGCGGAAGTTCCATGACGCACTTTTCTCAAGCACCATGCCGGGTTACGTTCTCGATGCAGTTTCCAGTCAAGCCTCGATTGTCGCGACGAACACATGTCTTCGAACGGAAGATGGAAACTTCTTTGCATTTGAAGGTTGTGGGGATGAGGGTGGTTGCTGCCCGATGAATTGCACTCACGTCTGGAACTACGAACAAGCAGTCGCACATCTCTTCCCCGACCTCGAGCGATCGATGCGGCGAACGGATTTTAAGGTGAACACGAACGAGAAGGGGGACATGGCCTTCCGAACCAAGCTGCCGGTTCTGCTCACTCGCTGGCAATTCAGGCCTGCGGCAGATGGCCAGATGGGCACTGTGATGAAACTTTACCGCGAGTGGAAACTTTCAGGTGATAGAAAATTCCTTGAAGAACTTTGGCCCCATGCAAAACGTGCACTCGAATTTGCGTGGGACTATTGGGATAAAGACAGAGATGGTGTGATGGAGGATGAGCAGCATAACACTTACGACATCGAGTTCCTCGGCTGGTCAACAATGACAAGCAGCTTCTACCTCGGGGCACTTCGGGCTGGTGAGGAGATCGCTCGCTTTCTCGGCGACGAAGAGAGCGCGAGGAAGTATCGGGAATATTTTGAAAAAGGGAAGTCGAAGATAGAAGCGGAGCTTTTCAATAGCGAATATTACACTCAGAAGTACGATCCAGAAAAAGCAAAGCGTTATCAATATGGGGAGGGTTGTCTGTCAGATCAGGTTCTAGGTCAGTGGTTTGCGAGAGTGGTCGGATTGGGTTACCTTTTTGATCCTGGACACTTGAAGAAAGCTTTGAGTTCTATCTTCAAGTACAATTGGAGGACTGACTTCGGCTCGCACGCGAGCGTCCAGCGCGTCTATGCACTTAACGATGAAAAAGGTCTTGTTCTCTGCTCGTGGCCCCGTGGCGGACGTCCCGCACTCCCCTTCCCCTACTCCGATGAAGTCTGGACCGGCATCGAGTACCAAGTAGCATCTCACCTGATATATGAGGGTCTCGTCAAGGAAGGCCTCTCCATCGTTCGCGGCATAAGAGACCGGTACAATGGTGAACGCCGCAATCCCTGGAACGAAGTGGAGTGTGGCAACCATTAT
>JAHEZR010000064.1 GCA_023251005.1 Ignavibacteriota bacterium
ACAATCGATCGGCTGACAACGAAAAAGCGACGTCGGCGCTGGGAGGGATACTGCAGTATTTCGAAAAGTCCGACTATCAAACCGCTATCAACGGAGTGCCGGAAAAAAATATCATGGGGTTAAAAGATGTTGCAGAAAACTACGGCAGCACGAGTTCGGGCGACCTGGCAATATTCTATTTAGCGGATGCGTATTATTCTCTCGGGAATTACGATGAGGCATTGAAATATTTTGAGAAATTCAGTGGTTCCTACCCGCCGCTTCGATCCTCGGCGCTGGCGGGGATCGCTTCCTGTTACGAAGCAAAAGGTGATTACAAGAAAGCGGCCGAGTATTTTGAAAAAGCCGCATCGAAATCCACTGACAGCCAGCTCTCTGCGGAATACCTCCACCACTCGGCGAGAAACTATGGGCTTGTTGGAAAGAAAGATCGTGCCGTTGAGCTCCTGAAGAAATTGAAGAAGGAATACCCGACCTCAACCTATGCGCGTGAGGCGGATCGCTTGCTCGCAGAGTACTCGAGCTGACGTCCGTGGAGTTTGATTCTCCATTGTCATTCGTGCCCCGCCTAGGTTCCGTACTTTTCAGCCCTCGATTATCAGCGCACGTTTCTCGATCATTTCCCATCTCGGCTTTTCCGTTGTATCTTAAACGGAAATTCTATATTTTGATTCGCGATATCAGCAGCGGCGGGTTTGCCTGTTCATTACCGCCCAAGTGCAACTTTCTCGCCTAAAACACGAAGAATAAGTGAATAACGAGTCAGGATCCTCGCCTTCGAAGTGACTTCCCCTCTGAACATAAGAATGAAACGCGCGCTTAGCGCAGGCATTCCCCTTTTTCTTTTCCTCGTCGTTTTCATTATTGACGTGATCAGGAAAGGGGTGGAGATCGACATCCTCTGGTTGCACCTCCTTCGAGACGGATTTTCAATCGTTGCCTTCTATCTCAGTTATGTATTTTTCTCATCACTAAAAGGTGGAACTGCTCAAGACCCCATCAAGGTGCAACGAGTACTACTTCTCGTCGGGGTCACATTAATCATTGCTTACTTTTCCCTTTCGCATTACCGTCACGGCGGGTTTGAGGCGGTTGAGTACAATCTCGTCCCGAGAGATTATGCGACGGTTTTTCTCTCCCACATGATCAGTGTTCTCTCGGGACTCTTGATGGTCCTGGTACTACTCTACGCGAAGGATCTGGTTTATTTCAAAAGAAGGAAAGGGACGAAAAGGAATTTCACAATCTTTCTTGTTGTGCTTTTCGCCTCCTCAGCCTCCGCATTTATGGGTGGTCCCCTCAAGGTTTCTGTCACCACTTATTTCCTTTTTGCCGTTGCAATTTTCCTTGGGCTGGTGAATTCCTTGCGCTTGCCATGGATCGTTTATCTCTCGAAGCGTGAAAAAATCTATTCACTCTTTTGGAGCATAGCTCTGGAGTTCACCTTTATCGGGATAAGTGTGCTAGCAAGTTCAAGTTCCTTCTTCAACAACGCACTTCTTTACTACAGTCCGCCGCTGCGCTATTTTGTTTCCATTACGGCGATATTTTGTTCGATTTACTTTGGGGTGGCATTCATAAGCACCCTTTTCCACTTTCCAACGGCAGAGGCTTTCGAGCGCAAGCGCACCGAGCTGAGCTCACTCCATAATTTGAGCAGGCTCGTCGCTCGGGTACTAAACTTTGAGGATCTTGTCGATACCGTGACAAAAATGACGCTTGAAGTTTGTGATGCCCAAAGTGCATGGCTGGAATTAATTCATGCCGGTGCCCCGTCCCGGACTGGAAACGGCAACGCCGACTCCTCCAGGTATCGAGTGCAAGTTGTCTCATCGAAGAACATCACTCACGAAGAGATCGGAGAGATCACGGCTACGAATGGTTCTTCACTTCGAGAGACGGTTTTCAGTTCGAAGAAGGTGATCCTTATCAACGAAGTGGGCAGTGATCGACTCACACGACACATGAAGGGGTTAAAGAAAAAGGTTGGTTCTCTGCTCGTGATTCCGCTTGCATCGCATTCCCGGGTTACTGGTATCCTCTACGCTACGAAGGAGATGGAGTACGGCTTCGATCAGGAAGATATTGATGTTCTCTCTGCCTTCGCGGACCATGTGAGTATCGCAATCGAGAACTCTCGGCTTATTGAAGAGTCTTTGGAGAGAGAGAGGCTTCACCAGGAAATGCTGGTTGCACAATCGATGCAGAGGAAACTCCTTCCACAAGAACTCCCGAAGTGCATGAATTTTGATATTGACGCCGTTTCCTCGATGGCACAAGTTGTAGGCGGAGACTATTATGATTTTGCATTCCTCGATGAAGACCGATTAGCGATTGTTGTAGGCGACGTCTCGGGCAAAGGAGTGCCGGCAGCTTTTTATATGGCGGAGGTGAAGGGCATTTTTCAATCGCTCAGTCAGCTGTGTCGATCGCCGAAGGAATTCATCGTCAAAGCGAACAAGGCGCTCATCGGCACGATCGACAAGCGCTCGTTCATCAGTCTCTTGTATGCTATTCTTAATCTCAAGACAGGTCATCTTGTGATGTCGCGTGCAGGACATTGTCCGATGCTTTACGTGTCCGGTCACAAGACCGAGTATGTTCGTCCGACAGGGTTGGGCCTCGGGCTCACGGATGGGCCACTCTTCGAAAACGCTACTGAGGAGAAGACGGTCAACCTCAAATCGGGGGATGTTTGCATCTTCTACTCGGACGGCATTACCGAGTCCCGTGGTTCTCGGGAAGAAGAGCTCGGGTATGACCGGCTGAAGGAGATTGTTGGAAAGGTGAGGGATGGCTCAGCACGTCAGATTAAGGAGTCGATCCTCAATGGAGTCCAGGAATACACTGGCGTACTGAACGTTGAGGACGATATGACGCTCATCGTCCTCAAATGGGGGGTGTGAAGTGTGAGAATGAACGTTGCCAAGAGGGAGGGAGAGCTGTTTATTCACATAGTCTCAAAGGAGAACATCACTCATGAGTGAATTCAAAGTGCTGGTTCGCGATGAACCGCCAGTTTCGGTTCTCGAACTGAAAGGGTATCTCGATGCTCACACCGCAACCGAGCTCGAAAGTGCATTCGAGAACCTCGTCAAGGGAAAAAAGTACAACATCATCGTGAACTGCAAGGACCTTACTTACATCAGCAGTGCGGGGCTTGGGGTCTTCATGGCGTTTATCGAAGACGTGCGAAAGAATGAGGGTGACATCAAACTTTCGAACATGTCGCCGAAGATTTTCAATGTGTTCGACCTCCTCGGGTTTCCTCTTCTCTATGAGATTTTCAAGGACGAGCGTGAGGCGATGCAAAAATTTCTGGCTAAGTAGCGAGGAGCCGAGAATTGAACTCAGGTGATGGAGAGGCAGTGAAGCAGAAGCGAAAATCGACGGACCATCAATTCGAACTCACGGTCCCGAGTCAGACAGCGAAGCTGAAGCACGTTCGTCGTTTTGTCGCCAGTAAAGCCCGGCGGTTTGGTTTCTCTGTCGATGAAGCCGGCAAGATCGCCCTTGCGGTTGATGAGGCATGCACGAACATCATCAAACACGCTTACAACTACGCCGTGGACAAGAATATCCATCTCGGTATTTCGATGCGAGACGGGACGTTTGAAGTTCTCATTACGGATCGTGGGAAATCCTTTAAGCCGGAATCTGTCAAGCTGCCCGACATGAAAGAGTATTTCTCGCACTACCGCCACGGCGGCCTGGGGATGTATCTGATGAAATCGTTGATGGACAAAGTTGAATACCACATGCGTCCGGGTGTCCAGAACCAAGTCCGCCTCGTGAAGTACCTTCGTCGCCCGATGTAGGCGCACAACTTTTCCCTCCTCCATGCGATCCCCTTCCGATAATTCTGTTCTAGCTGATCGAAAGAAAGAACAGACTGCATTCGAGCTGAGGTCGTTGTTTGAATTCAGCCAGGTCGTAAACTCTTCACTTGACCTCTCTTTCATCTTAGGGGATATGCTTTTGACCGTTATGGGGAAGATGCTTATCTCGAAAGGTGTGGTTCTTCTTCGCTCGTCGAACAACCTATTCCGGGTCGCTAATATCAGGGGTGTGACAGGGACATCTGTCGGGACGGAGATTGGCATTGAACGTCCACCGAAGATCATTCTTTGGGTTCGGAAGGCGAAGGCGCAAGCCCATGCTTGGACCAAACAGCTCCGCAAAGACGGAATCACGGTGTTTTTTCCCCTTCTCTCTCAGGGTGGTGTGCTCGGCTATGTTGGACTGGGAGACAAAATCTCAAGAGAAAAATTCACTGAGAAGGAGATCACTTTTCTTGAGCCACTCTTCAACATCTCCGCGACAGCGATCGAGAAAGCCCTTGCGATTGAAAACATCCGTCAGACCAATCGAAAACTCGACCTCAAGATTCAGGAGTTAAACACCCTCTTCGAGCTGAGCAAGGAGTTCAATGCAGTTCTCGATGCTGAAAAGCTTGTGAAGCTTCTGATTTTTTCCCTTATGGGTCAGGTAGGTGTCAGTCGGTACGTTGTTTTCCTCCGGGATGGAGAGTCCATGAAGGTCGCGGTATCACGACTCGATAACGGTTTTGAAGATGGGGCGTTTCTGAAGTCACTTGCGGAAGTCACAACTCCCACTCGGATCACAGACATCAAGAAAAAGAGTCTCAAGTTAGTCCGAGATAAACTTGAGCCGCTCGGAGTTCAGGCTATCGTACCCATGCAGATTCAGCAGGAATTGCGAGGAGTTCTCTGTCTCTGTGAGAAGATGAGCCGTGAGGAGTACACGGCTCGCGACCTAGAATTCCTCTATTCGCTTGGCAACTTAGCGATCATCTCTCTTGAGAATGCGCGACTGTTCAAGGAGGCGATCGAGAAACAGCGCCTCGAGGATGAGCTCCTAATCGCTCGAGAGATTCAGAAGGGTTTACTGCCCAGCAGGCTGCCGGATATTCCAAACTACGAAATCGCTGCGGCGAACATCTCCTCGAAACAGGTTGGGGGAGATTATTACGATGTTATCGCCACGGGAGAGAACCGCTACATGCTCGCGATCGGTGATGTGTCGGGGAAGGGTACGCCGGCGTCTCTCCTGATGGCGAATCTCCAGGCAACTATCCGCGCCCTTGTGCCGTTGGGACTGTCGATGTCTGAGCTGACGAAGCGTGTGAACGATCTGATGTATGAGAATACGAGTTCAGATCGATTTGTGACTTTCTTCTGGGGAATGTTCAGTCCGACTGAGCAAACATTCACCTATGTTAATGCGGGACATAATCCGCCATACCTCGTTCGCGCTGACGGACGTTTTGAGAGACTCGATAAGGGTGGGATGATCTTAGGTATTATGAGTACGCTCATCCCATACGAGGAAGAAACCGTTCAACTTCTGTCTGGTGATCTTCTCGTGATGTTTACAGATGGTGTCTCAGAGGCGATGAACAGGAATGCAGAAGAGTACGGTGAACCGCGACTCGAAGAGGTCCTCAAGGGTTCTCGCGGAAAATCTGCTCAGGAAGTCTTAGATGCAATCCACAATGACGTCAAGATTCATACTGGCGGCCACCCACAGTCGGATGATATTACCCTCCTTGTGCTGAAAGCCCTTTGATCAATCTTCCTGCACTGACGGCAGGT
>JAHEZR010000065.1 GCA_023251005.1 Ignavibacteriota bacterium
AAGCCATGCAAGGACGAAAACAATAGTTTTCTCATCGCTGTTGATGGGGTGAAGAGTCAGGACGGTCCTCAGTATGTCTACGCCGGCGGTGAGTATACGTTCATGAATCTGATTTCTGTACGCGGTGGCTACAAATTCAATTACTCTGGGACTTCAATCGACACCACATCAACGAGAGGTGAAATCAAATCGACCATCGAGGGGGTATCTCTCGGTGGAGGTCTGAATCTTGACGTCTCGGGCTACAACATCAACATCGATTATGCTTATACAAAAATGGACCTCTTCGATAACGTCCATCGTGTGTCCGTTCGATTTGCTTGGAAATGAACTGACGCTACGTTTTCCCTCTTGACTTTCCACAATAGTCAAAGACATGAGCTCCTCTTTGACTATTTTTTTTCAACTTAAATGAACACGCAGAAATCTCTACCCCCGATTCCAACAACTGTAGTCGGCAGTTATTCTCTGCCGAAGTGGCTCGAGGTCGTCCGCGCCGAATTCCAAAGGGGGAACCTCTCTTTCAGCGAGTATGAGGAAGCCCACGACAACGCCGTCCGCTCATGTATCAAAGATCAGGAACGCGTGGGCGTCGACATTATCACGGATGGAGAACTTCGCCGCGAGACGATGGTGTACTTCTTTTCGAAGCGGATCGGCGGGTTCGATATGGACCATCCTCGCATGAAGCCGATAGGAGATCTTGACCCGACGATTCAAATGCCTGACCCCGTGATTGTTGGTAAAGTTGTCCGGAAGAATAGTCTTGGGATTGCTGATCACTTTCGCTTCCTGAGGGAGAACACGTTTGCCCATCCCAAAGTAACTTGCACTGGACCACAGATGCTCGCGAAGCGCGCGACGAATGACTTCTATGCGAACGATAACGAAGCAGTATTCGATCTCGCTCGAGTCCTCAACGAGGAGTTAAAGGAATGTGTAGCAGCGGGGTGTGATTTCATTCAGATCGACGAGCCGATATGGGTTGGATTTCCCAAGGACATCGAGTGGCTCGTTGAGGCATTCAATCTACTCGTCAAGGGAGTGAATGCAAAAATTGCTCTCCACGTTTGCTATGGCAATTATAAACTCAAGCGACTCTTCAAAGGGCAGTACGACGAGCTTTTTCCTCAGTTGCTCGGTGTCCGGGCACATCAATTGAGTCTGGAATTTGCCGTTTCCGATGGCGTCGCGCTTGATCTGTTCAAACGTTATCCAACGGCGAAAGAAATTGTTGTGGGAGTCATCGATGTGAAGGATGAGAAGGTTGAGAGTCCTGAGACCGTTGCACGGCGAATTCGCAAGGCACTTGAGTACATCCCAGTGGAGAGGCTGTACGTCAGTCCAGACTGCGGGATGAAGTTTATGCCCAGAGATCGAGCCTTCGCGAAACTCAAGGTAATGGTTGAAGGCGCTCGCGTTGTAAGGAGGGAGCTGAAATTGGAGTAACCGCACCACTCGAGCTTGCCCCGATTTCATCGGGCCGAGTCTCGACTGCTTTCTTTGTCACAAAGGGGAAAAGAAGTTCTCGGATTTCTTCCTTGTTTATCCCAACTCTTCTTGATATATTTTCGATGTTAAAGAATTGTTTTTCTCATTCGCGAGAATGAAGAGAAAAGAATTTGTTCAAACAATTGCTGGAGCATTTACTGGGATGCTCGGTGCTGACTCCTTCCTCAATCTCTCTCCCGATTTCGCCCGTCGTCTAACAAAGTTGATCGATTCTCATGGTTCCGATGTCGACGCAAACGACGAAACATTTTGGTCGGTTGTCCGTGACCAGTTTCCTTTGACTCGAGAGCGCGCCTACTTCAACACGGGTGGTCTTGGTGCTTCTCCATATGCCGTGATCGAAGCTGTCAAACGGAAAATGGACGAGCTTGAGACAATTTCTGAGGTTGGCCACACTGAGGAAATTTGGGCTGCCGTCAAGGGAAAGGCAGCGCGAATTCTGGGAGCGGATCCTTCCGAAGTCACCTTAACGAGTTGTGCAACAGAGGGCATCAACATCGTCGTCGATGGTCTTCCTCTAAAACGCGGTGACGAGGTGATCACAACGACTCACGAGCATGTGGGGGGAATCCTCGCCTGGCTTGCCCGCCAGAAATTAGATGGGATTGTCGTCAAGTGGTTCGAGCCAACTCCACAGAACCGGCAAGAGAATATCGATCGCCTCGCCCGTCTCATTACGAGTCGAACACGAGTCATTAGTATCAGTCACATTACGACGACAACGGGACAAGACCTTCCGGTCAAAGAGATTGCACAGATCGCAAAAGAAAAAGGTCTCTGGTTTTTCCTTGATGGTGCACAAGTTCCCGGGATGAGGCCATTAAACGTGAAGGAGATTGGCTGCGACTTCTACGCTTCGAGCGGTCACAAATGGCTACTCGCCCCGAAGCGAACAGGCTTGCTTTATGTGAAGAAAGAACTTCTCGACACTGTTCGTCCGATTTTCGTCGGCGCGTACTCTGATAACGGCTTCGACCTTCTGACTGGTAAGCTGGAATTCCATCCGACTGCGCAAAGGTATGAATACGGAACGTACAACGTTCCTCTCATCATTGGATTAGGGGCCGCAATCGATTTTCTCCAGACAATCGGGATGGAGAATGTTTGGAAAAGAAATCAGGCTCTCTCGACACGAGTCTTTAACGGCTTGTCCGGAATCCGGAATGTCGAGGTGCTCAGTCCCCATCAAGCAGATGAGCGTGGTGCGATGATAACGTTTCGGATGTCGAGCATGAAGGTCGAGAAGCTCCAGTCATTCCTCGCGGAGAAGTACAAACTCCGAACAAGATTTGTAGGTGAGGCCAACCTCAATGGCCTCCGAATCTCAACGCACATCTACAATGGCTCCGATGAGGTCGAAAGACTAATCCGTGGAGTGAAGGAAGCCGCAGAACTTTAGAGGACATGAACTGGAATGGAGAATAAGATGAGAATTGGAATCGTTACAGACGAAATCTCTCCTGACATTCGGGAGGCAGTCTCGCTCGGCGTGAGTTGGGGTATCCGAGATTTTGAATTCCGAACTTGCCGTTCCGGCAGGGTTCCGTATATCTCGGACGAAGATATTCAAATACTTCTCGATCGCCAGAAAGAATTCGGCCTCAAGATCACAGCTCTTTCTCCCGGGTTATTCAAGATTCCCCTCGACGATAAAGAGGCAGTCGACAAGGACCTCAACGAAGTTTTCCCGACAACGATCAAGCTGGCGCACAAATTCAACACGGCTGTCGTCCTGGTTTTCGGCTTTATTCGATCGGCAGGACCCGAGAGTTCGGAATTCGAGGAAGCGGTAAGGATCATGCAGAAAGCTGCAGACCTCGCGGCGCGTGAAGGCGTAACACTCGCTTTGGAGAACGAACCTGGTTTTTGGGCGGATTCGGGAAAACGGACCGCCAAACTTCTTGCTTCGGTGAACTCAAAAAATCTACAAGCGAACTGGGACCCAGCGAACGCACTCGGTGCCGAGAATTTCCCGTTCCCGATCGGCTATGAGGCGGTGAAGCGCTGGGTTGTCAACCTGCATGTCAAGGACGCAAAGAAAGGCGCTGCGCTTGAATGTGTTGCCGTGGGAGAAGGGCAAATCAATTGGGAGGGGCAGCTGAGAGCAATAATAAAGGAAAGACGATTGAATCACGTTACCATCGAGACGCATTGTCTACCTCTGATCGAGAAATCAAAACAGAACGTCGAAGCGGTGACCCGGTTGATCAAGAAGATTCAAGAGGAACCTTCGAAAGAACTCGCAGTGTCCTGAGATGCGCGCTTACCAACAAAAAGAATATCAAAGCTTATTGAGTGGAAGCCTTGCCCTCGCTCCGTTATCTGAAGGTAGCGATGGTGAGACGCAGAAACAGCTGAAGACCAGTCCTTCACCACAGCGACCTCATGCTGATTACCAGACGACAGGAAGCGGCCTGGAGTATTTTTTTCTCGGGAATGGGTTGATCCAGGTTGTCATTCAGCACTCGACGGTTCCATCCTCCGGCACAGCACTCGGGCTGCTCATAATGCATCCAGAGCACTTCGCGAGAAAGAGCAGCACTTTCCTTTATCATCCGGAGAGTGGTCTTGAACGAACGATGGTGACAGTCGCCGCACATGAAAAAGTCTACTTCCCAACTCCCGCCTCTCTCGAACTCCACTGGGAATACCCCTCAGAGATCCCGACAGTCGTCGCAACATGGCGCGCGGGTCGATGTACAGTCCGAGAGGAGTTTTGGTGCCCTGTTGGTGTCGCAGCCGTTGTACGAACGGTCCGAGTGAGGAATAGTGGACCTTCGCCGGCAGATATTCAAATCCACGCGATGCTCTATCCGAATCCAATGCTCTTCGACGAAGTAGACACGTTCCAGGACAAGCGCATGCTCGAAGCTCGCGGTTACCTCAAGCTCCAGCTCTTTGCTCTTGAAGCTGCTCGTGCAGAGGATCGATGGATCATTGCATCGCAGAATCAGCTAGAGAAGGGGATGGAGTTCTCAGAAACATTTGGCTATCTCTTGGATGGATCAGGCGGACAAATCTCTCGGGGTGAGATAAAAAAGCTGAGAAAGAAAACCACTGGTTACTGGAAATCAACCTCGAGTTTCCAAGCCGATAAGATCCTTGATCATCTTTTTCACACATCAAAGAATGGCTTGCAGGCTGCCGTATCCGGGACAGGAAAAATGGATTCAGGGATTTTCCAGTATAATCAGGAATGGATACGGGACCAGTGTATGGTTGTCGTCGCTCTCGTTATGTCGGGACAAGAAAAGCTTGCAAAGACTCTCCTGCAACGTATGATGGACAAAATGGTCACCATCGAGGGCATGACGCTAGAGTCGAGTCGATGGCGAGGATTTGATCTTTACGAGCTAGACCAGAACGGCGAGCTACTGTATACTCACTGGATGTACTGGAGATGGACCAACGACGATTCTCTCATCAGGGAATATTGGAAGAAGATTGTCCCTGTGGCTGAATTCCCCTTGCGAAGTGAGTTCTGGGATAGCGAGAGTGGACTTCTGCGGAACACTCGCGAATATTGGGAACGCTCTGCTCCGTTCGGAGTGCGAGAAGGGTATGAATTGACTTACCAGCTCTGGCCGGCGATTGGACTCTCGAAGGCTTCAGAGATAGCCCTCAAAATGAAAAAGCCAGCGCTTGCCCACCGGTGGAGCTCTGCAGCGGATAAGATTCATCACGCAATGCTTTCGAGCCCTAAACATGCACTGATTGATGGAGGGCGCTTTATCAAACGACGATTGGTGAAGGGTGAAGTTCAGACAGTCTTCACGCCGCCAGATCGCTCTGCATTACCGCCTGGGATGCCGATAGCCACTGAAGAGGTCGCCTACTGCGAGCCTGATACCCAGGAAGCGCTGCCAATCGCTCTCGAGATCATCCCTCCCGACAGCGGACTCGCACGTAACACAATGATGGAGATTGAGAAACTCTGGAACCAGACATGGGATTATGGCGGTTACTCTCGATATAATGTCGCCTCGGAGCCTGACTCGCCGGGTCCATGGCCGTTCCCGACGATGTTCGTTGCGAGAGCTTACCTCGAGATGGGAGATCACGAAAAAGTATGGCGGGCACTGCAATGGTTATATG
>JAHEZR010000066.1 GCA_023251005.1 Ignavibacteriota bacterium
AGTGGACGCCGTGCTGTTTGTGCGGTGTGCAAGGAATGTCACCTCTGAAATGTCTGCAGTCGGTCTTTAAAACATTCTTCAAGCTTGGATCTGGTAGCCTGTTTGTTGCCACAATGGAAAGGGTTTCCCACCGGCGGCTGTCACTGCAAAACCTCGCGGATTGCGTACTCCCGCCCAGATTGTTGGGTCTTCGTAATCATCTCCCCGAGAAGACCGATGGAAACAAACTGAATACCCACGATTATGAGGAGAATCCCCACAAGAAAGAGAGGCCGGTTACTCAGGGCAGTCTGGCCGCGGATCCACTCAACCGAGAGATAGACCTCGATCGCAAGGCCTAAGAGGAAGGAGATCAAACCCCACGCCCCAAAGAGGTGAAGCGGGCGCGTGATGTAGCGTGTGGTAAAAAGAATGGTTAGGAGGTCAAGGAATCCCCTCCAGAATCGTCCTGGACCAAACTTCGTTTTTCCAAATTTTCTTGGATGATGCTGGACGATAAGCTCCCCGACCTGATAGCCAGACCAATGGGCGAGAACCGGGATGTAGCGGTGGAGTTCTCCGTAGATCTTCAGCTCTTTCGCCAGCTCTTTCCGGTAGGCCTTTAGCCCACAATTGAAATCGTGGAGCTTGATACCCGTGAGTCTTGCCGTCACGAAATTGAAGAAGCGTGAAGGAAGAGTCTTCGAGATTGGATCGTGGCGGTTCCTCTTCCAGCCTGAGACGAGGTCGTAACCACTGTTCAGTCTCTCAATGAGATGTGGAATTTCCCCGGGGTCGTCTTGTAAATCGGCATCCATCGTGATGATGATGTCCCCCTTGGCGTCATGAAAGCCCGCAGAGAGAGCGGCGGATTTCCCGAAGTTCCGCCGGAAGCGAATGGCCTTGATGTGGTGGTTCTGTCGGTGAATGTCCTGGAGTATCTTAAAGGAATTATCGGTACTGCCGTCGTCAACGAAGAGGATCTCATACTTCAGCCGCAATCCGTCGAGAACCAACTTCAGGCTGTTCGACAGTTCAACGAGTGACTCCTCTTCGTTGAAAAGTGGAATGACCAAGCTGAGGTCAACACGATCTCGAGCGGATTCTTTTGTGATAGTGGCCATTAGTGTTTTGAAGAAAAATTTTGTTGAAGGAAAATAAGATATTTCGTGCTTAAAATCAACGAGCGAGGATGGGAGCAGTGTGAATCTCATCAGACAAAATTCTTGGACGCCATTCTTTTTTGTCCCTGGTTTTATTGACATTTGAGGCTGTTTTCAATATATTAGCCAAGCACAAACTCTCCACTGAAAGCGCAGGATGAAATGTGGCGGTCAGTCGACGAACCAAAATCATCCTTACTGTTGTAGCGATCCCCGTTGTTCTCTTCCTCCTCTCCCTCCTCGCGCTGAAATTTTACTTCACGAGTGAGAGACTCAAAGCACTTATCCTTCCAAGAATTCAATCAGCAATAAACCGGGAGATCACAGTAAAGGACATCAATCTCTCCATCTTCCCAACCCTCGGCGTGAGTATCGACGAGCTTGCTGTCGCGAATCGCAAAGGCAAGGGATTCAGCGAGCGGCCAATGGTGCTCGTCCAGAAGTTTCTCCTCGCTGTCAAAGTTCGCTCCCTTGTTGCGAATCGCGTCGAAATCGATCACCTTGTTTTCGACAAACCCTCAATCTTTCTCGAGATCAATGAGGATGGTGAGGAAAATTTTTCCAATTCAGAGGCAAAGGACTCGAAGGAAAGAAAAAGCGAGAAGGGCTTTTCTGTGAAGTATCGTGCTAGGAGCGCGCTGCTCCTCTCGAACCTCGAGGTAAAGAATGGAGACTTCGAGTATACCGACCAAAAAGCCAACAAAACGATTCGAATGAAGGGCACGGATGTCCGTCTCCGCATGGAAACAATTCCACAGGCGAACGAACTCAGGGTACAAAACGAGGTAGATGTTTCGGGTTTGAGTTATGGCGGTCTTGAGAAACCTTTCATTCAGAACTTTCCCGTACATCTTAGGCAGAAAGCAACGATCCGCGCCGAGGAGAACCAGCTTACCATTGAGAAGGGAGAGGTCCAGATTCAGGACATCCGATTCGGGGTGAATGGCTCCGTCACGGCCGTTGATGGGGTTCCCTTTCTTGATTTGACAATCGGGTCTGAGAATATCGAGTTCAAGGAGATTCTTTCATTGCTCCCTCGAGGAGTTCTCAAGGGGGTCGATAATGCGGAGATGGAAGGAAATGCCCGACTGAGCGGGAGCATCAAGGGCAAGATTATTGACAACGATCAACCGGAGATTTCATTTGCGGTCCTTCTTACAAACGGCAAGATTCAGTACACGAACCTACCGAAAGCGATTACAGATATAAATTTCAAGGCGAGTTTTGTTAACAAAGGGTCGAGCAGCACTTTGGACATTGCGGATTTCTCAGCGAAGTTAGGAGATAATCCTGTACAGATGAGAATGACCATCAGGGAATTAAGTGATCCGGTCGTGGATGTACAGCTTGATGGAATTGTGAATCTATCTGACGTGAAGGACTTCTATCCTCTTGAGGCTGGCAAGGAGCTCTCTGGTATCGCCCGGGCAAAAGTCTCTGTCAAAGGAGAATACAGTGCTCCAACGTCCTTGAGGGGAAATGGTACGGTGGAGCTGCGGGAAGTTTCCATAGGCTCGGCAGAAACGCCGATTCACCATCTCAATAGCGTCGTTACGTTTAACAATCAGTTGATCGAGACGAAGCGGTTGACGATGAATTATGGTCGCTCAGATCTATCGATCAGCTTTGAGATGAGAAATTACCTCTCAGCAATTCTTCCATCAGTGTTCGGCGCGGGAAAAGGAACAGCTACAAAACCTTCAATGACTCTCTCCCTTGTCTCTCCGTACTTTGAGTCGACTCCTTCGAGCGAACCGATTGTTTTCCCTCCATTTGACGTCGATGCTGCGCTGAAGATCTCTAAGTTCGTCTACAAGGGAAAAGAACCGCTCGAATGTACAGACGTTCGGGGGAGCGTTACAGCGGTGGAGAATGTCATTCGAGTGAAGAATCTGTCGTTCCAGACACTTTCAGGCAAGATGAACGCAACAGGCACAATCGATCTCCGCAATCCAAAGCGACCACAGTTTGCGCTGAATGTTCAAGTCGAGGGCGTAGATGGGCATTCACTCATGAACAGATTCAGCTCCTTCGGGAAAAACCTCTTTGCAAAGCTTTCTTTTGGTCTCGCGTTGAATGGAGAGCTTGATGATACATTAGGGATCATTCATAAAAGTTTGTCAGGGAGCGGAAACGTGCGGATGGCTGATGGAAAACTTGTCGGTTATCCCGTCATGGAGCGGCTCTCCTCTTTCCTTGATCTCCCCGATTTGAAGGAGGTCTCGTTCAAATCCTGGTCCAACACCTTCAAGATTTCAGACGGCAAAATCAACATCCCGGATTTGAAGATCGGCACGGCTGGCCACGACCTCCTCCTCACGGGCCGCCATGGGTTTAATGGATCACTGGACTACTCACTGACGATCAAACTCTCGGAGGCGCTCAGCAATCAGTTTTTGAGAGGGGGTGTTGTAGGACAAGTTGCGGATCTCTTCAGAGACAAGGGAGGAAGGTTGACGCTCTTTCTTCTCGTGGGTGGAACCACTGACACACCGACGCTTCGGTGGGATACGAAGGCAGCCCAGCAGAGGTTGCGAGAGAGAGTTGTTGAGGGAATCGAGAAGAAGAAAGAGGAAGCAGGTGAGAAGACAAAAGAGGGACTCCAAAAGAAGATTGATGAAGGGAAGAAAAAAGTCGAAGAGCAGTTGAAGAAACTATTCAAGAAGCCATAACTGTCGGTGAATGGAAAAAAGCTTTCGGCCGCGAAAATCCCTTGGACAGAATTTTCTCATCGACGATAACATCGCCAGAAAAATTGTTCGCGCAGCAGCGGTTGATTCCAATGACGTTGTTCTCGAAATCGGTCCGGGTAGAGGCGCCATCACGAAATATTTGATTCAACAAGCCAAGAGCGTCATTGCAGTAGAGATCGATAAGCGAGCAATTGAAATTCTCGAAGAGAAGTTTGAAAAAGAGTTGGAAGCGCATAAGCTACGTATTGAACGAGAAGATTTTCTCACCATCGACCTATTTGGGATCTCAAAGAAGTTTACCAGGCCGCTCCGGGTAATCGGTAATATCCCCTACTACATCACGAGTCCGATTCTTTTCAAAGTGATTGAAGGGCGGCAAGTGGTGCATGACCTTACGATGCTCGTTCAGCTTGAGGTTGGAAGACGAATCGTTGCAAAGCCGCGCACAAAGGATTATGGAATTCTTTCCGTTTTCTGCCAGTTCTATGGGATGCCAGAGCTTCTCTTCAAAGTCCCGGCGACGGCATTTTTTCCTAAGCCAAAGGTTGTCTCGGCTCTTCTCCGGCTTGATTTTTCGCGGCAGTCGGTCTATCACGTTCGGGACGAAAAACTTTTCGTTGCCATTGTGAGAGCCACCTTTGGCAAGCGGAGAAAGACCCTCAGGAATGGGTTGAAGTATCTCTCCATCGAGGGACTGGACACTTCAACGCTGGATTTCGATCTGAACCTTCGTCCGGAGCAACTTTCAGTGTGGGACTTTGTTGAATTAAGCAACAAAATCTCCCAGCAGCTTGAGCCGATGTCCATGGTGAAGATTGAGTGAGAACGACTGGAGAACCAACAATGAGATTTGAGTGACAGATGTTCGTTTTCTTCTCTCTCCTCCTGAACAAAAAGGTGCTCGACGCCAATAACCAGAAAGTTGGCATCATCTACGACATCTCCTTCCAGCTCCCGGAACAATTTCCCCGTGCCCTCTCCCTCATCATCTCGAATGGCTCCCTGTTGAATCGGAGATATGCAGACGTTCCCTGGGAAAATATCGAAGGAGTCAATGAGGTTGCGAAGATCACCATTCCCGCCGAAAAGCTATCGTTCGCACCTAAGCTCGGTATGTATGAATTCACTCTGCGCCGCGATCTTCTCGACCAGCAGGTTGTCGATATCTCCAACCGGAAGGTGATTCGGGTGAATGACGTCCATCTCCTCCGTGTCGACCGTGAGCTTCGCGTCGCGCATGTCGACGTCAGTATGCGCGGGCTCGTTCGACGACTCGGCTGGGAGAGGGCAGTAGACTCAGCTGTCCGTCTCTTCTCTCCAAACTCCGGATACCTAAAGAAAGATTATTTCATCGGATGGAAGTATGTGCAACCCCTCGCCGTTCATCCTGTGAAGGGAACCGTACGTCTTTCCGTCTCCTACAAGGAGTTGGCGCAGATTCCGTCAGCGGATTTGGGTGAGATCATGGCAGACCTGGGTTCTGCTGAGCGTGTTGCTCTCTTCAAGTCGCTTGATTTACAAACCCAGGTTCGAACACTCGAAGGTGTAAGCCCAGACATCCAGGAAGCGCTCCTCGGGGAACTCGAACCGAAGGATGTTGTCAACATTCTCGAGCGGTTGCCGCCTGATATGGCCGCAGACATCCTCGAGAGGATGCCTGTCCGACTTGTACAGCAGCTCTTGAGTTTGATGGAGACAACACGAGCAAAGAAGCTCTCAATGCTCCTCAGCTTTTCGAGTGACACCGCCGGCGGACTAATGACGAC
>JAHEZR010000067.1 GCA_023251005.1 Ignavibacteriota bacterium
TGGGATTTGAGTGTCTTCCCCTCGATATACTCCATCACGAAAAACATCTTGTCGTCTTGCTCATCGATATCATAGACGCTCAAAATGTTGGGGTTGTTGAGTGCCGCCGTTGCTTTCGCCTCTTGAATAAACCGCGCCTTGTTCTCTTCAGAAGAGGAGAGATGTGCCGGGAGGAACTTTACCGCTACGAGGCGGTCGAGCTTCAGGTCCTGGGCTTTATAGACGACGCCCATTCCACCCTCACCGAGTTTCTCGAGGATCTTATAATGGGAGATGGTCTGTCCGATCATTAGTGTTCCCGGGTTCTATTTGTCTTTTATTAGTTCGAGGTATTCCGACTCGTTGCGGATTCCTTCGAGGTCAGGATCGCGTTTGAGCCATTCGAAATTCCCGTATCCGGCCACGATCGCGTTCTTGAGCGACTCTACTGCAAGGTGTTTCTCTCCGATCCGGGCATAAAAGCACGCACCGTTGTATTGCATGAGAGGATCAGAAGGGTTCAAATCAAGTGCCTTTGCAGCCTCGACCTTCGCCTCATCATGTCTTCCTGCTTGTGCGAGATAAATGCCAAGGATCATATGAGCGCGCCCGTCATCAGGATGATGCGAAAGATATCGTGGGATAACCTGAAGTACCCGTTGGAGTTCTTCGGCGTATTTCTCCCGATCACCTATTCGTTCGTATGACATACACAAATCCCCGTGCGCAACATAAAATTCGGGGTTAAGCTCGATGCATTTCTTGTATAAGTCGATTGCGATTTTATCCTGGTCGCTGGTGTGGTAAATCCGCGCTAGCAACCAATAGGCGATGTAGTTATTCGGATCGAGTTCAATTGCCTTTTGACCAGCCGCCACGGCTTCATCGAGAGATTTCTTGTTAAAGTAAGCTAATCCCAGAGAAGCATAGGCTTCGGACAACGTTGCATCATACATCAAGGCTTTCAGGCTCGATTCAATCGCCTTGTCGAGGTACGTCTCATTGCGTTCAAAGTTTTGATAGAGCGTAGCATAGGCTTCGCCTAAACCCGCGTACGCTCCTGCATATCGGTGGTCGAGCTCAACGGCTTTCTGAAAAAGTTGAATGGCTGAGTGGATGTCGTTCCTCGACATACGATAAAGAGCATTTCTAGCCCGAAGATAACAGTCAAACGCTTCGGCATTCTCGGTGGAGCGTCTGGTGATCACCACCTTATCCGTTGGCGTTAATTTCACCATCAACGCATCGACGATCTGTTCCGATACCTGCTCCTGAATATCGAACACATCGGCCAGTTTACCTTTATACTTCGCTGCCCAGAGCTGAGCATCAGTCTCAACATCTACGAGTTGTACTGTGATACGAAGGTCGTCCTGAAATTTCCTGACGCTTCCTTCGAGGATGTAACGGGCGCCGAGCTCACGGCCAATAGTCTTAATATCCTTCTTCGTCCCTTTGTATTGCATTGTGCTCGTTCGGGATACCACCCTCATATTCTTCAGTCTTGACAAATTTAGGATCAGCTCTTCGGTCAGCCCGTCGCTAAAATAATCACTCTCTTTGTCGGGACTTATGTTCTCGAAGGGGAGAAGTGCAATAGCCTTCGTCTTCGCCGCTTGCCCTGCACTCTCTGCCTCAGTCCGAACCTCTCGCAGCGAGATGAGAACTTCATCCATCGACCGAGACCGCCGATCCCGGTCTTTCTCGAGCATCTTCATTACAAAGGAGTCAACCGCAGGTGGGATCCGCCGATCATGCGAGCTTGGCGGCAGCGGCTTTTCATTCACGATCAAATACATTAAAGCGGCTTCGTGTTCCGCCTTAAACGGCAGCTCGCCGGTGAGCATTTCGTACAGTACCACTCCGAGAGACCAGATATCAGAACGGTGATCAGCGGGCACACCCTCTGCCTGCTCAGGAGACATGTAGGCCAGCGTTCCCATTGATGTGCCCGTCTTCGTGATGCTTGTGCCACCCCTCAACTTTGCCAGCCCAAAATCCATAATCTTGAGGTGCCCATCTTTAGTGAGCATCACGTTCTCAGGTTTGATATCACGGTGAATGATGTTCCGTTCGTGTGCAGCCTTCAGTCCTTGAGCGATCTGGACTGTCCAATCGAGTGCTTGGAGGATGGGGACGCCATCGCCGGATTTTCCGCCACGGGTTGAATCACCCTTGGCGAATAGATCTGTGATGTGGGATTTGAGTGTTTTTCCATCGACATACTCCATCACAATGAACATTCGTTCGTCCTGCTCGTCGATCTCGTGCACGCCCAAGATATTTGGGTGGTTGAGGGCAGCTGCGGCTTTTGCTTCCTGGATAAACCGCGCTTTGTTCTCTTCAGAAGTAGAAAGGTGGTGAGGGAGGAATTTCACTGCCACGAGGCGGTCGAGTTTTGTGTCTTGGGCTTTATAAACCACACCCATACCGCCCTCGCCGAGTTTCTCGAGGATTTTATAGTGTGTTATTGTCTGTCCGATCATACGGTTTTTCTCTCAGTGCCCTTTTGCGTTAGTAGATGTGCTGGGGTGTTATTTTCCTTTCATCAATTCGATGTACTCTGGCTCAATCCGGATGCTCTCGAGATCAGGATCACGCTTGATCCATTCATAGTCAACCCAACCAGTGATGACTGCGTTTTTCAGTGCGTCGAGTGATAGGCGTTTCTCTCCCAGTCGTGCATAGAAACATGCGGCGTTATAGAGCGCCACTGTGTCACCGGGGCTCAGCTCTAACGCTTTGGACGCCTCGATCTTCGCCTCTTCTAGTTTTCCCACCTGGGTTAAATCAATGGCGTGTATCATATGAGCTCGCGCGTCATCCGGGTGTTGCAACAGATATCGCGGAAAAGCCTGAAGGGCGGCTTGAAGAGTTTCCTCCCGTTTGTCCTTCTCGCCGAGTCGCTCATAGACCATCCTCAGATCACCATAGGCTGTATAGAAATCAGGATTCAGCTCAAGGACTTTCTTGAAGAGTTCGACTGCCTCTGTGTCCCGGTCGGTCTCTCGATAGATTCTCCCGAGTATCCAGTATGCGATATAATTATTCGGATCGAGATCAATTGCCTTATGACCGGCTGTTAAGGCATCGTCGAGCATTTTCTTGTTAAAGTATGCCACTCCGAGAGCTGCATACGCTTCGGACAGCGTCGGATCATAGAGTTGAGCCTTCAGGCTTGATTCAATCGCCTTCTCAAGCCAGACATCCCTTCGTTCGAAATACTGATAGAGGTACGCGTAGGCCTCACCAAGGCCGGCGTATGCGGCCGCATAACGCGGATCGAGCTCAATCGCTTTCTGAAACAGCTGTACGGCTATGTTGATGTTATTCTTGGAAAAACGATAGAGAAACCCTCTTGCCCGTAAGTGATAGTCGAACGCCTCTGCGTTCAGTGTCGAGCGTTTTGTGAGCGCGATTTTCTCTGTGGGTGTCAGCTTCACCATTAAGGCATCAACTATCTGCTTGGAAACTTGCTCCTGGATGTCGAATACATCGGCAAGTTTACCTTTGTATGTCTCTGCCCAAAGCTGTGTATCGCTCTCGACGTCAATGAGTTGGGCGGTAATGCGCAGGTCGTTCTGGAATTTTCTCACGTTCCCTTCTATAATATAGCGTGCCCCAAGCTCCCTGCCGATCGTCTTGATGTCCTTTTTCGTCCCTTTATACTGCATCGACGTTGTGCGGGAGATAACGCGCATGTCCTTGAGCCTCGAGAGATTAGCAATAAGCTCTCCCATTAACCCATCACTGAAATAATCACTCTCTTTCTCAGGGCTGATATTGTCAAACGGAAGGACAGCGATGACTTTCGTCTTTACAGCCTGCGTTAGTGTTTCGATTTCCTTGAGAAGGTCCTGGAAGGCATTCAGAACCTCCTGAGCGCTTTGATATCGCTTCTCACGATCCTTCTCGAGCATCTTGCTTACCGCCGAATCAACCTTATGCGGAATTTTTAAATCGAGAACGCTCGGTGCTGGCGGCTGTTCATTGACGATCAAATAAGATAAGGCCGCCTCATGCTCGGCCCTGAATGGCAACTCGCCTGTTATCATTTCGTAAAAGACAACGCCCAGTGACCAGATATCCGAGCGCTCGTCGGCGGGTATCCCTTGTGCTTGCTCCGGAGACATGTAGGCCAATGTCCCGAGTGATGTTCCCGTTTTCGTAATCCCTGCACCCCCTCTTAGTTTTGCTAAACCAAAATCCATGATTTTGAGCTGATCATTGGCCGCGAGCATGATATTTTCAGGCTTAATGTCCCGATGGACGATGTTCCTCTCATGGGCAGCTTTCAAGCCCTGAGCAACTTGTGCGGTCCATTCTATCGCTTGACGTACTGGCATACCTGTGCCGGATTTCAGGTTCGTGATGTGGGACTTCAGTGTCTTTCCCTCGACATACTCCATCACGAGAAACATAGAACCGTTCTGCTCATCGATTTCGTGGACACCGAGGATGTTGGGATGATTGAGTGCGGCTGTCGCTTTCGCCTCCTGAATAAACCGTGCTTTGTTCTCCTCGGAGGAGGAAAGATGGGATGGCAGGAATTTCACTGCCACTGGGCGGTCGAGCTTGAGGTCCCGGGCTTTGTAGACAACACCCATTCCCCCCTCACCGAGCTTCTCGAGGATTTTATAGTGGGATACAGTTTGTCCGATCATTGAGATTGTGTTCCTCCAAACCTTAGAGTTGATGACAATAATTTATTTAAACAGATTTTCTATGAGCACGAGCTTTCCGCTCCGTTTCTGCACGACGTAAATCATTTCCTTGCCGTCGGCGCGGACCGAGCGCGGCGATGTGCGCTCGAGACCGGGGAATGATCCTTTTACACGCTCCTTTTTCTCCGTCAGGAAAGTCATCCTCCATGGCTCACCGTTCGGGTTCCAGTAGTAATAGTACTCGGAACCTAAAGTGGCAGACAGCACTTCGTTTGGCGCGAACAGTCTCTTTGGTTTCGCCCTTGAGGGATTCTTCTCGTAATCTGCCGAAACCAGCCACAGACCTCCTTTTCCTGTGTGAAGCTCACGATAGGCAATCAGCTTTCCGCTCGCCACAAGGAAAGCGGTCGTCGAGTCTTCATAAAACTGCTTCTGTGGGCCTCCGTCTAACGACACAATCTCACTTTGGGTTGCATTCGGTCTTCGTGTGATAAGCGTGTTTGAATTTGCCCAGAAAGTTCCAACCCCTAGACCGATGTGCTTCGGTATGCCCGGGTTTCCTGCATCAACGACAAAAACCTTAAATGAGTCTGGCGGGTCTGAGACGGGTCGCAGTCCGAACGCAATCCACTTTCCGTCAGGGGACCAGGCGGGTGCCGCAGCGACTATCTCACCGGAGGTGATTTGCCTTCGGTTTGTGCCGTCCCGATCTTGAACGTAGAGCTGAGAACCCGGCTTGAGAGGGTCAACATTTCCCATGACAAAAGCGAACCGTTTACCGTCGGGAGAAAGTGATGCCTGGAATATCGCACGATCATCAAAAGTGACCTGGCGGGCATCTGATGCTTCCATGCGGGCAATCCAAACATTTCCAATCGGTTGCTGCTGAAGGTAAAGTAGCTTCTGACTGTCGCTC
>JAHEZR010000068.1 GCA_023251005.1 Ignavibacteriota bacterium
CCTCATCAAGCGATGATCGAAAGACGCGAGAATAACTCGATCTTCTGCGTGATGACTTGCAACAGCCTGAAGAACACGATCCTTTAGAATTCCGGTCGTACGACGATTCCCTCGATTAGCCTTTAGTTCAATAATGAGAAGTGCACAACCATTGAGGAGCTGGAGGATGTCACAGAGTGTTGGAATCCGCTCGCCGGCAAAGCGGCCCTCGAACCAGGAGCCTACATCGAGGCTCTTTAACTCATCTAGGGTTCGCTCTCCGACAGGACCTATTCCATTCGTCGTGCGCTTCAGAGTTCGGTCGTGGAAGGCGACGACCTCTTCATCTTTGGTCAAGCGAACATCGCACTCGATCATGTCAGCGCCGAGCTTAATTGCCATCTCGAAGGCCGCACGAGTGTTCTCAGGAGCTCTCCCCGAACATCCACGATGGGCAACGACGAGCATGCGATCCCGTGCGGCACGAAGGGTTTCAGCAAATAATTCGGTGTTTGAATCAGCCTTTCTCATTGCACTTCGCCAGAAGAGCGAGAATATTCTCAAAGATGTTTTGAATCTCCCCGACGCCATTCACAGGAACGAGCACCCGTCTTTTTGCGTAGAAATCTTTTAGCGGTGCTGTGAGGCTGTGGTATACTTTCAGCCGCTTCCTGATTGTCTCCTCTTTATCGTCCTCGCGCTGATACAGTTCACCGCCACAGCGCGGACAGACATTGGGATCTTTCACCTCGTCGAGATCGAGGTTGAAGATGGAATGACAATTCCGGCACATCCTCCGTCGGGATAAGCGACGAATCAATTCTACCTCTCCGGATTCAAAGCTCAGGACAGCATCGAGCGTCAGATTCAATCGATGAAAAAGAGCCTCGAGTGCCTCGGCTTGTGCAATCGTTCTCGGGAATCCATCTAAAATAAATCCTCCCTTATACTTTGGCCGCGCCAGCTCCTCGCCAACAACTCCCGCCATGATGTCATCGGGGACAAGGTCACCCCGTTGGAGATAGTCATCGGCTTTCTTACCGAGTGCTGATTCCGCTTCCACGGCGGCTCGCAAGATATCGCCCGTCGAGACGTGAGGGATATGAAGTTTCTTCGCCAGGAGTTTTGCCTGTGTGCCTTTTCCAACTCCGGGCGGGCCTAGAAGTATGATGATCATTAGGATAGGGTACTCGAGATATTTACCGCGACATTGTCTGACGAGATTGAACAACTTGTACCGCACGCTGCACTGCCTCCTTCACAGACGCTTTTCCCTCACGCTTTTCCAACTCGTTAAGATACCTCATAACATTTTGCGACGGAAAATTCTCGAGGGCATCGATCGCGGCGATTCTTACATTCGGCGGATTCCCAGGAGAAGCATATTTCTGGAGATAAGGAATGACCTTCTCATCCTTCAACGATCCGAGAGTCCTGAGGGCACTCGTTCTGATGATTTCCGTGTAGGATTTCTGGTTGAGCGCAGTGGCACACGTTGCAAACGCCGAAGGAGAATGGCTCTGCCCCAAAGCACTGAGTGCCGACGCCACAACAAAATAGCTCGAGTCAGACTGGGCGGCTCGTGCAAGAAGATCGCTAACGCTCCCGTCCTGAAAATTTCCCAGTGCCTCAACAACAGCGCGACGCACACGGCTGGAGCGGTCGTCGTAAGCTTTGAACAGAGCCTCCTCTGCACCTTCGGTTTTGAGTTCACCAAGAATACGGGCAACTTCCACGCGAACGCCCCAGAAGGGATCCTCAAGGAGGGCTTTCTCAAGCGCTGATGCGACGAATTCAGGTCCACTTCCATATTCTGCTTGTAATCCCTTTGCTGCATCGATGCGGTCAATCACGTCATCAGCATTCTGCAGGCGGTAAAGATATTCATCTTTCGTTCTCTTGTACTGAACTCTCTTGAGGATCCAATTTCCTTTATCAAAGGTGACAGTGATGGGTTTCTCTTCAGACGGGAAAGAGAAATCCTGCTCAGCCTTATCGAGTTCAATTCTATATAGATGCTTGCCGTCTTGCGAGACGATCTCCACATCGACTGGAATTTCGAACAGCGTTGTTACCGAATCAAGCTTCTGCGTTTGCTTCACCCACAAGCGCACTGCTTTCGTCTCAGGATTCCACGAGGTCCTGACCTCAAACTCTGGATAACCGGCGTGGTAAAGCCATTCGTCGAAGAACCATGAGAAATCCTTCCCCGTTACCTCTTCGATGACCTTCTGGAAATCTTTTGTGTCCACGCTTTGGTACTCGTATTTCCGAATGAAAGCATTCAGCACTTTCCAGAAGACCGTGTCACCAAGAACAAACCGAAGCGTGTGGAGCCGCCGAGAACCTCCGGGATAAGTATGAGCGTTGAGCATCTCGTCAGCATTTTTGTATCGCGTGTAGACGATCGGACGTCGGAAGCGCGTTGAGTCTTCATGGATGTATGCGTTCGCTTGATTCCACAGCTCATAACGGAATTCATCTTCGCCTTTGGCATACTCCGTCCACAGCGAAGAGAAGTACGTTGCAAATCCTTCACTAAGCCAGAGGTGTGACCAGTCGCGGTTGGAAACAACATCTCCCCACCACTGGTGAGACAGCTCGTGGGCCACGGTTCCGTCGCTCGAGACATCGAGAAGTGCACGCTTGTCATGAAGCACGGCGTCGGTGAAGAAGATGCAGCTCGCATTTTCCATCGCTCCATAGAGTGTGAAATCCGTCAACGCTAGATTTGAATGCTTAGGCCACGGGTATGGGTAGCCGATTTTGTCGGAGAAGAAGTGGATCATCTTCGAAGTATTGGAGAACGACCGCGGGGCGTCCATCGCACGTGCCGGCTCGACGTACCATTCTACAGGAAGTCCATCGATCGTATCTCTGCCTGCTGCAAAGTCTCCAACTGCAATCGCTTGGATGGCAGTGTGGATTGGCTTGTCCTGAACCCAATGATAAGTCTTCAAACCCTTTCCTTTGTCTTCTTTGATCTCAATTAGGCGACCATTTGAGACGACGATTTTATTGTCATCCACGGTTGCGAGGAGCTCAAACGTGGACTTCTCGTTTGGATAGTCAAAACATGGAAACCAGAAATGTGCGTCCTCCGCCCAATTCTGTGACCAGATCTGTCGGGGCTTTTTTGGTTCGTCTTCATCCGGCTCAATAAAATAGAGTCCTTTCTGAGGATGATGGACTTCGTAGTCGATGAGCAGACTTACAGTGTCTGTCATAGTGTAAGCTTTATCCAAGCTGATCGTGAGGTTATCGGAAAGCAACTTGAAGTGAAGTGGATTCCCATTTGGAAGGAAAATCCGATTGATCTTCATCTCAGATGCATCAAGCACGACTTCGGAAAATTTCTCGGTCAAAGGTAGGAGAAAAATAGTTTCTTTGCCGTAGATCGACTTTTCTGCCTCATCGAACCTGACATCGAGCTTAATGTGGAGGACATCAAACGCTCGAACTCGCGCACGATTTTCTCCCAGGCTCTGAAATGTCGCTGCAAGAAAAAAGCAGAGAAGATGAATCCCCACTGGGAAAGTCAAGACCTTGCGCACGGAAACGTAGGTTCGAAGTGAATTGAAAGTTTTCACCGAACCTTTTTCTTCAGAATGGGCATTGTGATTCTTACTCACTCTTGTTTATTCATTAATCACTGCCAGTTGGCCGCACGCTGCCTCGATGTCTTCACCTGCACTGTTTCGTACCATCACGGTGATGTTCGCTGCGCGAAGTTTCTGCACAAATCGCTCCATGCGTGCCGGCGATGCCGCTCGGAGGCTGGCTGCAAATCCAGTGGGATGAGTGAAGTCGATTGGATGGAACGGAATAATGTTAATCTTACACGGAACCTTTTTGGAGATAGCGGCTAGCCGTCGAATATCCTCGTCAGTATCGTTGAGTCCGTCGAGGAGAATATATTCGTACGTCACTCGCTCCTTCGTCTTCTCATAATAATACTGGACAGAATCGAGGAGCTTCTCGAGGTCGAATCTCCGATTCAGAGGCATGAGCTTCGTTCGGAGCGCATCGTCGAGGGTGTGTAGTGAGACCGCCAGTCTCACCTTGCGCTTTTCGTCCGCCAATCGGCGGATGTTTTCAGCCCAGCCTGCTGTCGAAATCGTCATCCGTTTTGTACTGATACCGACGGAGTGCTCATTCGAGAGGATCTCGACGGATTTCATGACGGCGTCATAGTTCATCAGGGGCTCGCCCATGCCCATGTAGACAAGGTTCGTAATCTTTCTTGGCGCCTCCTTCCGGACTTGAAGGACCTGGTCAACGATCTCCCCCGCAGTGAGATTGCGTGTGAATCCCATTGTACCTGTTGCACAGAACGTACAATCCAGCGGACATCCAACCTGCGTGGAGATGCAGAGGGTGAGCCTCCTTCCCTCTCCATTGTGTTGGGATGAAGGAGGGATGAGAACACTCTCGATTCTTAAGCCGTCATGAAGCTCGAAAAGAAATTTTGTCGTGCCATCATGTGGGGAGACTTGTCTCGTTAGGACTTTGATGCCCTCGAGGGTCGCGGTCTCCGACAATCGCTGACGCAGCTGCTTGGGGAGGTCCGTCATCTCCTCAAAACTTTGTGCCCCGCGACTATAGAGCCAGTAGAAAAGCTGCCGGCCGCGGAATTTCCTCTCGCTGATCAATGCCACAAAATCCTCTAATTCGCTTACTGTGAGGCCTTTGAGATTCATAATTCAAAGCAAAAATCAAATGCAGAAACAATTTAAGAAAAGGGTGAGAGGGTTGCAAGGGTTATTCGATCTCAATTATTTTCTCCCGCGCTGTTCTTCCGGCCACAATGGTGATGTTTCTTTTTGGCTTGTGAAAATATTTCGCTAAAAGTTCAATGACCTTCTCATTCGCTTTCCCTTCAACTGGTGGAGCGGTTACGCTCACCAAGTAACGATTTGTCTCGATATGCTGGACTTCTTTTTTCCTCGCGCATGTTTTCACGCGCACGCTTATCTTCATTGGTTTACCATTTCATCGAAGGTCTCAGTTGGGACACCAGATCGGCCGGTCTATTCCGCACGGAGAGCCGCTAGCAGTTTCTTCAGATCGTCGGGAAGATCCGAATCAAGAGAGAGAAATTTCCGGGTGGTGGGATGGATAAACCCAAGTGTTTTTGCATGAAGTGCTTGTCGAGGCATGAGGGTAAGAAGCCGTTGGACTTCAGCTTTGCGTTTCGCATCTGCACTGCCCCAGGCAATTCGGCGACCGCCATACGTTGGATCGCCAAAGACCGGATGTCCGATGTGAGCAAGGTGAACACGGATCTGGTGTGTACGTCCTGTACGTAGCTTCAACCGAAGTAGGGAAAGGTAAGAAAAACTTTCCATGACCTCATATTCTGTCACCGCAGGTTTTCCGTCTCTGGCAACAGCAATTTTTTTCCGGTCAGTCTTGCTTCTTCCCAAACTTGCCTCGATCGTTCCGTGCCGCTTATCGAATGTTCCCCACACGATCGACCAATATTCTCTTTCGATTGTTCTTTCGGAGAATTGCCTCGCGAGTGTAGCATGTGCTGCGTCGTTTTTTGCAGCTACGATCAAACCT
>JAHEZR010000069.1 GCA_023251005.1 Ignavibacteriota bacterium
TTTTCTTGAATGGAATGCGAATTGGAAAGAGCCCTCAAGGACTTAGCCTTCTCATCAAACCGGAAGAAATTGATGAAATAGTAGTCCTGAAGGGAATTGAAGCGGATATGTATGGCTATGAGGGCCGCGACGGTGTTATACTGATCGGGACCACCCCCGAAGCTGATACTTCTGGGCTATCACTCTTCCAAAAAATATTGTATGGATCAGAAGTGCTTGGTGCTGTCCTTTTGGCTTCGCTGCTATTTTTTCGGTAAGGCAGTCCCGTCCTCCGCTCTCTCGAAAAATTCACTAGTAGCATCGGGCGGGTATGAAACGCAAAGGCGCCCTCGACTCGAGGAAGCCTTTTTTATTAACTGCGGCAAGCGTGTACGGGTGATAAATGAATCGCCCCTACAATTTATTCGTATCTAAGGGATTCGATCGGATCCAGGTTTGCAGCCTTCCAGGCAGGATAGGTCCCGAAGATAATCCCGACAACGGAACATACAAAGAGTCCGATGGCAGCCCAATCGTAGGGGATTGCAGCGGGATACTTTAGCGCTACAGCTGCGAGATTCCCACCGAGGATACCAAGAATAACTCCGATCAATCCGCCAATCTCACACAGGAAGATCGCTTCCGTGATGAACTGCGCCATGATGTTCTTCTTCTTCGCACCTATGGCCTTGCGAATCCCAATCTCGCGCGTGCGTTCAGTAACGGACACAAGCATGATGTTCATGATTCCAACACCGGCCGCAAGCAACGCAATAAAACTGATGAAGCCAATCCCTATTCTCACATAGAACGTGAGATCATCAAACGCCTTGATGAGAGAGTCATTCGAAAATATTGCGAAGTCGTCCTCCTTCCCAGGAGGAACCTTCCGGAGGGTTCGAAGTATAGATCGCACTTCCTCGATAGCATCTTCATAGACCTCTTGGCTCGCAGCCTTCACCATGATGTGCGCATCTCGTTCCTTCCCATAGTAGTTGATAAAGGTCCTCAAAGGAATCGACACAAAATTATCGGGCGAGCGGCCAAATCCACCCCCCTGCGACTCCAGATATCCGATAATGGTGTACTTATGTCCATCAATAAAGATTTGTTCACCGATTGGATTCATTTGGGGAAAAAGTTTTTGAAGAACATCACTTCCTAGTACAGCGACATCTCGAGCGAGCTCGTTATCTTCTTCATTGATTGATCGCCCCTCCTTGATAAT
The DNA here is from genome assembly GCA_023251005.1 of Ignavibacteriota bacterium. Next base: position 1,208 of record JAHEZR010000069.1, read on the forward strand.
CCAATTGTTCGTCGGAAAGCCTTCGGGGTTCTCACCAGCAAGCTGGACATTGGGGTTCGTTTGCGTCCCTTTGTACTTCACAACCTTTCCAAAATCCCACAACTCAACCCCAACGCTCTGGGCAAGCGTGGCACGATCTTTGACTTCTAAACCATGCTCGACACGAATGTTCTTTCGATTTCTATACTTGAGCCAAGTACCCGGACCTCCACCCATGACAATAGGAAACTTTTGGACCTGGAACGTATGCGTTCCGAGCATGCTCAAGCCACCTTCAATACTGTTCTGCAGCACCCTCATCGCAGTCATCACGGCGATGATCGAGAAAACGCCGACGACGATTCCTACCAGTGTCAAACTAGAGCGGAGTTTGTTGACTCGGAGGGCGCTTAGCGCCATTTTAAGACTTTCTTTAAAGTCGAACATCTCAGTATTCGCTATTGGTTTCCAACTACTTGGTTAGATCTTACTCGTGCTACCACAGAGCATCGGGCTTATTCGTACCTTAACGCATCAACTGGATCAAGCTTCGCAGCACGATAAGCAGGCAAGAGACCCGAGACAATCCCAACTACGATCGAGACGATCAGCGCAATTATGACCACCGAGAGCGGCATCGCCGTCGGAAGAACCTGATCGACGATGAATGTGAGAGGAAATGCGATGATCAGCCCGATGATTCCTCCGAGCACACAGAGTGCTACAGCTTCAATCAGGAATTGGAGGAGGATTGTCCTGCGCCGCGCACCGATCGCTTTCCGGATGCCGATCTCCTTCGTGCGCTCCGTTACTGAGACAAACATGATGTTCATTATTCCAATACCACCTACGAAGAGCGAAAGCCCAGTGACAAACAAGCCAATTGTGCCGATGACGCTTGCGATCTGGTCGAATTGCCTCGTCAAGACTTCCTGCTGGTTGATAGCAAAATCATCAGCCGCTCCGGGTGGGACTTTCCGGACTTTGCGAAGGATGCCGCGGATCTCCTCTTTCGTGTCATCGAGCGTTTGGATGCTCTCCGCCTTCACATTAATCGTCACCGAGCGCTTCACCCCAAAGAGTCTGAAGAACTCCCCAATCGGGATAACGACCCGGTTGTCGAGATTCATTAATCCCAGGAAGCTACCCTGTTTATCGAATGTCCCGACCACGCGAAACGTATGTCCGGCAATTTTCACATAATTCCCAATGGGGTCTTCGGCAGGAAACAAGTTCGATGCAACATCAAAACCAATCACACACACAGGCCTGTTGCCATCAACTTCCGCCGCTGTCATGAACCGACCTTGGAGAATCGCAGCGCCAGAAGTGCCCATGTAGTCTTCCGTGACTCCGTTGACCCACACGTTCTCTGTGGATTTTTCACGATGCTTCAGATTTGCAACCCAACCGACGCTCGCAGCAACTGCACGGGAGAGTGTCGACTGCCTCTGAACGGCTTTTGAATGTTCAATGCCCAAGTCTTTCCGGTTCCGAAAGAGAGACCAATCGTCGGAAGTGAACCAGGGGAATTTGTTCACGAAGAGGACATCGGCTCCCATCGAGGAGATGCTGTTGTTGAAAGCCCGGTTCAAGCCCTCGATTGCTGTTCCCATGAGTGTGACCGAAACGATGCCGATGACTATCCCAAGCGTCGTGAGAACCGACCGCATCTTGTTTGCGCGGATAGCCCGGAAGGAGATCGACAGGCCTTCTTTTACTTCAGAAAAAAAGTAGGAAGGAGACATGTTTAGGCAGTGAGAATTTTTCTATTCAATACTTTTTCGTCACTCTCGACCTTTCCATCTCTGAGGCGAATAATTCTATGCGCATGCTCTGCGATATACTCTTCATGAGTAACGATAATGATCGTATTGCCCCGATAATGGAGTTCCTCCAGGAGGGCCATGATTTCATCGCCGGTCTTAGTGTCCAGATTGCCGGTCGGTTCGTCAGCGAGAAGTATGGTGGGAGAGTTTACCAGTGCCCGAGCAATTGCAACGCGCTGTCGCTGCCCCCCCGATAGCTCGTTTGGTTTATGATGGATGCGATCCCCCAAACCCACTTGCTCGAGGGCTTCCTTTGCTAGTTTTCTCCGTACGTCATGAGGAACACCCGCATAGATCAGCGGGAGTTCGACGTTATGGAGTGCATCGGAGCGGGCAAGAAGGTTGAAAGTCTGAAAAACAAATCCGATCTCCTTGTTCCGAATTCGCGCCAGCTCATTATCGTTCATCTCGCTCACGTTGATCCCGTTCAGCTCATAGAGTCCGGAAGTTGGCGTGTCGAGACATCCGACGATATTCATCAGTGTGGACTTTCCAGACCCCGAGGGTCCCATAACTGCCACGTACTCATTCTTCGTTATCTGCACGGAGACTTCTTGGAGCGCGTGAACCTGTTCAGCACCCATCTCATAGATGCGTGAAATATTCGAGAAGTGAATTACTCTGGGCCCATTTTGTGAGTGCTCAGCCATATGCTTCCTCTAAAATGTTTCTCCAGGAATGGATTACTTTCTTACTGTTTCGTCAACTCCACACGCTTCGGTTTATTTTCAACTTTGACTTTCGATCCATCTTCAAGCTCTCTGTTAATCGCTTTGTAGCTGCCAGACACAACTTCCTCATCCCCTTTCAGTCCTTCGAGGATTTCCACATAGGAGTCATCGCTAATTCCACGTTTTACCTGTACGCTTTTTACTTTCCCATTTTCCGCAATGAAAACGACCTCCTGTATCTTGCTTTCGACCTTCTTCTTCGCACTAGGCTTCGCTGCCGTCGGTGGCTGCTCAGCCGGCCCTTCTTTTTGTTCCATCTGCTTCGGCATGCGTGTTGTTACACTTTGAATCGGCACGGAGATGACGTCGTGATGAGTGTTCGTCTCAACGTCCGCCGTTACAGACATCCCCGGTCTGAATGCAATATCCTTCTCCAGGATTCGGATCTTCACCTCAAAGTTCGTTACCTCCTCCTGCGTGCCCAATCCCTTCGTCTTCGCCGTGTTCGCAATCTCATAGACTACCCCAACGAATTTTCGCCCAGGGTACGCATCGACCTCAATTCGCGAGGTATCACCGGCCGACACAAGGACAACGTCGTTCTCATCGACATCAACTCGCGCTTCCATCTTTGAAAGATCAGAGACGACCATGACGACTGTCCCAGCCATCAGCCCTGTTCCGACGATGCGCTCGCCCAGCTTTGAGCTCAATAAAGTGACTGTTCCTTCCCTCGGCGAGTAGATCGTGGTTTTGAGTAGGTTTTCCTCAGCTTGGCTGAGGTTTGCACGTGTCTGTTCGACACGATGTTGCTCAGACTGATACTGTGCTCGTGCTACGTCATGTGACGTCTTCATTCCCTCGATTTCCGCATCGGAGAGAAGGCCTTTTTCATGGAGGTCTTTTGCTCGCTTGTAGTCGGACAATGCCTTATCGAAATTAGCTTTCGCGAGGTCAAGGCCGGCCAGAGCAGAATTCAGGGTTGCCTTCGACTGATCACGAGCAGCGGCATAAGTATCCGGCTTGATCTTCACGAGAAGAGCACCCTTCTTCACGCGCTGCCCCATTCCTACAGGGAGCTCGATGATTTCACCGGAAACCTCTGGACTGATGTTCACCTGCACTTCCGGCTGAATTTTCCCCGAGGCTGTAACGATCTGCGTGATCGTTCGCTTGGCAACCTTTTCCGTCTGCACAGAGACAATGGGCTCTCGCTTGCTGCCAAGCACGACGAGCAATATTAAAACCAAAAGGACAGCCCCGATGCCCGAGAAGATGAATATTCGTTTCTTCGACTTCTTCGTGTTATTTGCCATGAGTAGCTCCCACCTCCAAATTGTTAATACTGGATTTTGCCCACGTTGTATTCTAACTGTTTCTTAATAAGGAAATAATTGTACGCCGCATTGACTTTGTTGCTCAGGGCGAGTGTGTAATTGGCGTGTGCAGTGAGCAGGTCGAGTAGCGTTCCTGCACCGAGGTTGTACTTTTCTTCGGCGATGCGCCTATCCTCTGCTGCCGAGATAACACTATTCACCGTAACGTCTACTTGTTTTTCCGCGGCTTCCAAATCAAGGAGAGATTTCTTAATATCGACCTGAACCTGCCGCTCAGCCTGACTCAACTGCTGTTCTGAATTTCTCAAATTCACCTTCGCTTGCTCGACTTGGTTTGTTGTCTGCCAACCGTTGAAGAGGGGAAAATTGACACTCACCCCCCAGAAAATGCTTCGATTATTACGCAATTTACTGAGTTCCGGGCTGCTGAAGTTATAGCTAGCGAATCCACTGATCGTGGGGAAATGCCCCGCAGTCGCCCCAGTGACGGAGGAATTCGCTGCGTTCACG
>JAHEZR010000070.1 GCA_023251005.1 Ignavibacteriota bacterium
GGGAAGATTGTCCACAAGGACGGGGCCTTCGAGCTTGCAGGCCGCTGGCACCTCGATGCACAGAACTCCTTCATCATGGATGAATCAGATTTTGACGGACTCTACGAACTCGCGCGACTTACACAAATACCCGTCCAGCACCAAGCACGCACGACGATTGGCACAGGACTCTCATCTATGCAGCTCTCGTGGGCATACCGCAGCAACGTGCTGATCCCGGCAAAGAAGCGCGAGCCGGAGGATTTCAAGCCAGCGAGTACTCTCTTGCTCGCAGACCGCGGCGGACTCATCTTCCAGCCAGTGATGCCTGCCCGCCAAGCAGGCGGGGGATACCACGAGGATGTCGCTGAACTCGATTTCGCCTCGATGTATCCGTCGCTCATGGAGATGCACAACATTTCTCCTGAGACAGTGAATTGCCACTGCTGTCGCAACAACAAGGTGCCCGAGCTTGGTTACACCATCTGTGAGAAGAAGCGTGGGATCGTGCCCGAGACACTCAAGCCCATCCTCGCGAAGCGTGCGTACTACAAGCGAAAGAAGTGCGAGGCAACATCGCCGATAGAAAGAACAAAATACGACCGCAGACAGAACGCGCTGAAGTGGATGCTCGTCACATGCTTCGGCTACCTCGGTTACAAGAATGCGCGCTACGGGAAGATCGAAGCACACGAGGCAGTGAATGCCTTCTCACGCGAAGCGCTTCTCACTGCGAAGGAGGTCGCTGAGGCGAATGGCTTCACACTCATCCACGCAATCGTGGACTGCCTCTGGCTGAGAAAAGCTGGGGCAGCGGAAGCAGACTACGAGGAGCTCTGTAAGAAAATCAAAGAGCGGGTGGGAGTGGATATCACACTCGAAGGGATTTACACCTGGATACTTTTTCCCGCGTCAAAGATGGACCCGCTCACAACGACAGCGAACCGTTACGTCGGCTGGTACAGGCACGGCGAGCTAAAAGTGCGCGGCATTGAGCTGCGTCGACGTGATATACCGTTCTTCGTGAAGAAAGTCCAGGCCGCGGCGCTCGAGTGCATCACTGACGCGAAGAACATCGAGGAGATCCGGGCGGCAATCCCATCCGTGCTTCAGACGGTTGACTACTACATTCACGAGCTACGCGAGGGAAGAGTAAACCCACTCGAGCTTGTGATCCGCCGCCAAATTTCTCAGGAGCCGAACGCGTACGTGAACGAGAGCCTCAACGCAGTGGTTGCAAAGGCCATTGAGGAAGCAGGCATCCATCTTTCCCCGGGCGAGATGATTGAGTACATTATTCTTGACCACACGGGAAAGAAAAAGCCGGAGAAAGCCAAGCCCCTTGCACTCTACGCTCTCGAGGATGGTTACGACACCGAGAAGTATACGGAGATCACACTAAAAGCAATCGAGACGCTGCTCCAGCCGTTTGGATATGATGTGGAGAAGTTGAGGGAAGTGTATGGAATTGAAAAAACGAGAAGAAGAATCAAACTGCTGCTTGAGAATCGCAAACCTGTCTTCACAGCAACCCCTTCACCAATCCCCCATCCACTTGTATCGTCGCTCCGGTAATGTAGCTGGCACGTTCAGAGGCGAGAAAGACGACAAGGCTGGCAACTTCGGCCGGCTCACCCATCCGCCCCAGCGGAATCGGCTTGCTCGCTTCGTTGAGATACTCTTCAACAGACATCTTTCGTTGCTGCGCCCGTGCGGCAATGATTTCGTCCTGCCGCTTCGTGAGGATGGAGCCCGGACAAACGTTGTTCACGAGGATCCCATCTTTCGCCAATAGATTGGAAAGTACCTTCGCAAGACCGACGATACCCGGCCGCAGGGATGAAGAGATCACCAGATCATCCGCCGGTTGCTTCACGGTGAGCGACGTCATATTGATGATCCGTCCCCATTTTTGCTTCTGCATATAGGGGATAACCTCCCGTATGAGGCGCACCACGCTCATGAAGGTGAGGTTCACACCCTCGAGCCACTGGGCTTCCGCCAACTCGGGAAATGTCGCGACAGGTGGGCCTCCAGCGTTGGTAACGAGGATGTCGATGTGACCGAATCTCGACACTGTCTTCTTCACTAATGATTTTATACTGGCTGGCTTCCGGAGATCCGCGACGAAGGCTTGAACCTCAACAGCTGTCTTCTCACGAATCTCATCAGCCGCAGCCTTTACTCGTCTGCTTGAGCGAGAGCAGATAGCAACCTTTGCTCCTTCCTGGGCTAGGCCAAGTGCAATAGCCTTCCCCAGCCCTTGACTTGCTGCGGTTACGAGGGCAACGCGTTCCCGAAGTCCAAGATCCATAGTTCGTCTAGAATTGAAAGCGACTTGGCAGGAAAGGAATTTCCTCTTTTTTGTCGACCGAAAGGATTCCCTGTCCCGCTAAGAGTGGGATTTGGAACGATACGTGGGTCATTTACTCAGAGACTTGGATTCCCTGCTCGCGAAGTTTCTCCTTGATGATCTTCAAAACATCTTCGCGAGGGATCAGTGTCCGAGAACTCGAAACCTTTACTGCTTCCTCAAGCGTTCCTTCCCGCCTTGTCAGCCAAAGCCACACATGGTAGCCGAGACGATAGCGATCGTTTGGCTCTTGTGTTGGGATAGAGCTGACGCTTTCGTAGGCAATCTTCTCTCTTGATTCTGTCGGTGCTGGTACGACTGATGGTGGTGGTTTAGTGGTCATGATAACCTTCTTATGGTTCTACGGATTGATCTACTCTGAACTGTCCGTTGAAACAGACGGCTTACTCCCTCAGCGAAACTCCCCAAAGCGGGGTTTCGAAATCAACAACAGACGTCGACTTCAGTCGACTCCGGAGTGTGACAATCAATCTTAATCACTTCACAAACAACTTCTCACTCACACCAGCGTTCACTTTGATCTCGGTCACCGTGATCTCAACGACTTTCTTCCCGGCCTGCTGGACAGTGTGTTTGAATGGCAGCACAACACCTCCCGCATCGCGGTAATCGGAAAGGATCTCATCGACCTCTGCCGGTGCTCCCATGAAGCGACCACGGTAGCTTTTCTTAAGGATCTGGTTCGTCTGTGCGTCGATGGTAAGCTTCATCGAGAGCGCCGTCAGACTATCCTTCACAAGCACGAGATTGACTTTTTTGCCCTCCTCCACGGATTCCTTCAGGAACTGCACTGTGAACCGCGGCTTTTCAAAATTCTGAAGGAGAAAGACACTGTTTCGCACGACGCCTGCCGTCATTTCGCCCCGTTGAGACTCGGGCACATCTCGAGCACCCTGGGGAGTCGTCATCCAAATCGCCTTGCCATCAGAGACAGCCGTCATCTCGCCCATGGGCGTGATCATCTTTTGAGCGAACTTGTCGGGGAGCTGAATTGTCACATCGCTTGTCATGCTGAAGTCACCCTGAGGCGTTGACATCGCCATCTGGGCAACTTCTCTTAAGTCTTTTACCGCGGCAAGTTTCGCTCCACCGGAACCATTGTACACCGCGCGAAGAATCTCCTTCCCTTTCGCGATCGTCTCAGGAGTTGGGGGTGGAAAAGTCTCCTTTGGCTGTGGAATTGTGACGTCGACCGTCGTCACCTGCCCGAGTGTCGACAGTGGCTCATCGAAGTCCTCTTTCCTCCCGACGGCGAGGATGACGAGCTGATCGGGATGGAGACGTGTCTTTGCTGCGGCGAGAATATCTGCTTTCGTTACCTTCTCAATATTCTCTTTGTACTTGAAGAGAAAGTCTTTTGGATACCCATAGTAATCATAGACCATCAAACGGTTGATGATCTTTGCCTTTGAATCGAAATTGAACACAAACGAATTGAGCAGACCCTCTCGTGCAACGCGCAACTCTTCGTCGCTCACTTCTTTCGCCGCGATGTTCCTCACCTCCGTAAGCAGGGCATCAATGAATTTCATTGTCGTCTGTGATTTTGTTTCGCCACCGACGAAGAAAACTCCCGGGAAATCATAATTCGTTCCCCAGCTACTGAAAACGGCGTACGCCAGTCCCTTGTCCGAGCGAACGTTTTTGAAGAGCCGGGAGGAAAAAGCACCGCCAAGGACCTGGTTCATGAGATCAAGAGCGTAGTAATCCGGATCGTTAATCTTCCCTCCGATGTGGCCGATCCGCACATTCGTTTGATTGATATCGTCCTTCTGGACGAAAAAGATTCGGTTCTTGAAATCGTAAGGGACATCCGGAACGGGAGGAATCTGCACCTGAGAGCGCTGCCAATCCTTGAAAGCGTTTTCCACCTTCCCCTTCATCTCTGCTGTATTGAAATCACCCCAAATGCCAAGGATAATATTATTTGGAGCGAAGAATTTCTTGTGAAAGGCAACAAGGTCTTCCCTTGTGATGTTATCAACGTGCTCGTATTCCATGATCCGCGCGTATGGACTCGTCGCACCATAGATGAGTTTTGTAAACTCACGACTGACAATCGAGAAGACGTTGTCATTTCGGCGGGCAATGGCATCGCGACGTTGGATCTTCGCAAGCTCGATCTTGTCCTCGCGAAAAGCCGGATGCATCAGAACATCTGCGAAGACACCGAACACCTTATCAACGTCTTCCTTCATTGCCGACATATTCGCCGAACCGGACGTCTGACCGATGCTGGTCTCAACCGACGCTGCGATCTTTTCAAGCTCATCGTCAAGCTCATCTCCAGATTTCGAAACTGTCCCACCTGTCCGCATCACCGTTCCCACAAGGGATGCAATTCCAATTTTGTCGGCCAGCTCCCATCGTGATCCGGTTCGGATGACCGCTGAGGCGTTCACAACGGGCAGCTCATGATCTTCGAGGAGGTAGAGAATCATCCCATTCGACAGCTCATAGCGGGCGGGCTCCGGAATCTTCAACTCATGCAGAGGGGGATACTTCAGCGCTTTATAGGACTTTGCCTTTTGTGCTTCGGTTGGAAGTGCCAAGAAAAACAGAACAAAGACAATTAGGAATCTCTCGATGGGCTTCATGGTTTCTTCACCTCCTTCACGGGCTCCAGGTACGCAACGGAGCGATTTGTCTTTACAAAATAGTCGTTCGTGACCCGCTTGATATCCTGAGCGGTGACAGCTTCGATGGCATCAAGTTGTTTGAAAAGGGTTCGCCAATCTCCGGTGACCGCTTGGTAGAATGTTAGCTGGAGTGCGAGACCCTGATTCGAATTAAGCTGCCGGATAAGGCTTGCACGCGCTCGGGCCTTCACCGCTTTGAGAGTTGCATCATCGACCAACTCTGTCTTCAGGCGGACAACCTCCGAATCGATAGCCTTCTCGCACTCCTCGTTAGTATGCCCAGGCGATGGGAGAGCAAGAAAGAGAAAGAGGCCAGGGTACTTCTGACCAGGGAACCCGCTGAATCCGCCTGCCTGCGTAGCAATCCTCTTGTCCCTGACCAAATTCCGATAGAGCCTTGAAGTTCTCCCTTGACTCAACAGGTCGGTGATGGCGTTGAACACAGCATTATCCTTGTCGTTGATACTTCCCTTGTGATATCCTAGAAGCATGACACGCTGTGATT
>JAHEZR010000071.1 GCA_023251005.1 Ignavibacteriota bacterium
ACCTTTAGTCGTCTCGATGTAAAGCCTTGAGAACTTATCTTGTTGTTCTTCAGTCCGATAAGGAAGAATCCCACCCCAGAACGTTGGAGAACCCCCGCCGTAGTAACTGAACTCTTCAAAGATAATTGGTTTTCCGATGTTGGAATAACGAGTATTAGCGAGAAGTGCCGACAGACTTTTGTCGACATTCTCCGGAAGATCATAAGGAGTCATCGCAACGGTGAATGGATTGCCGAATGGATACCAGTGAAGGGCAACGTAATCGAGACATTGGGCCAGGACATGTGGATTGAAAGCTGTGTATCGTGATGGAATGATCTCCTCGAGCGGGAAGCTGGACTGGTGAAAGCCGACGGTGATCAGATGGCGTCTATTTACTCGTCGGATGGCATCAACGGAATTTTCCAGCCATCGAAGAGCCATTTCTTCACGGAATGTTTGATAGTCGAGAAGAAATTGTGATCCGAGGAGCCTGACATTTTGTGGAATGGAGAGGCTTCCTAATCGCAGCGGCTTTGGTGCGAATCTTCCCCATCGTTTCCTTAATGCCGTGGTGGAATCAAATCGTTCGCTCAGCCACCTGTTCCACAGTTTCAGTAGCCGTCTACTTGACCACGGCATGAAAGGCTCGTTCACAAGATCGAATCCATAAATTGTTTCTTCATTTGCATAATAGTCTGCAAAGATTTCCCAGAACATTGAGTGCGCATCGAGGTACTTGGGGTGGATGAACTGTTCGTAGCCGACGAAACCCTCTGGCGGGAGCCACGTCGGATATCCTTCCCAGAAGTCAGGACCGGTGAAATTGACTCTGATGCCAGAGTGTCTTGCCATCGAGAGAAGATCGCTGCACTTATCGAGTGCCTCGGGAGAGAGTTTACCTTTTTTCGGCATGAAGGTTGCCCACTGTACCCAGACGCGAATCGCATTGATGCCGAGATCTTCCATCATCCGGAAGTGCTTCTTCAACACATTGCGGTCGAACTTCTTCCACACACTTGGAGGCCAACCGGAGTGTGCATTGTAATAGTTGCACCCCATCGGGATGAATGGCTTGCCGGTAAGAGATTCTTCGAGAAACCAGTGATTAGCTGAGACACGGATGAAATTGCGTGGTGGAGAAGGCATGATCGTTAGCTAGTTTGCAGGTTCCTTAGTGTACTTTTAGCAGACGACGGCGAGTTCCAGCTTCAAGAGTTTTGCGAGCTTCTCGATTTTATGTGTCAAGTGTCCAACGCCGAGGGCACAATGATGCGTTGGGCCATGTTCGCACCACTTTGTCATGAACTCCGCGGGCCCCAGCGGGTACTTCAGTCGACTATTTGTGTTTCCAATCTGGAGAATAGGACCGGGAATCGATTCACCTTCTGCAGCGAGCATCTTTAATCGCCCTTGGGCTGTTTGTGTGAGACCGAGAATTGTGATGGGGCCTGTCTTTACATTGAATTCGACCGAGACGCCACGACCTCGCTTGCCGTGATACAGACCAAGGCCCCGGAGGACTGGCTTTCGGTCACTGATGGCGATGTGGCCCGGACCGTCGTGGCCCATGAGAATGAAATTCTCTTTGAAATCCATCGCGTAGAACTCGGTGTAGGAACCTCCGGCACCGAACGAGTCCATGATGAGCATAGCCATAGCGTTCTTGGAGTCGCCCTCACCAGAGCATGGGATTCCACGTGAGGTCAGGAGTGAATTGCCGAGGATGAGTCCTGCACCAAGCCGCTCGAACTCATTGTCGTCAAGCCCTCTATAATAGTACACGAGTGCGTCGAGTGCAAAGTCCTTCGCAAGACGATCCAGCCCGCAGGCAATCTTTGCAGCAACTTGAAGCCCATCAGGCTTCACACTTTTGTCAATCCGAAAGATCTTCTTTGTCTCCTCGATCTTCGCGCGCACCTCTTTGTCCTTCACGGCGTCAACGCGCTTCCTTAGATCTTCCATCTCGAGGATTTCTGTGTGGACGCCGAGTTGTGACTGGAGCATCGTGAAGTCGCTATACATATCGAGCATACCGGGGTAGGTATGGCCCAGAAAGCCACATCGTGCGTAACTGAGCTTTCTCATGACGGCAGCCGCTTCTACCCAATCATGGATTTCTCCCCACGCTTTCTTGTCCTTGATGAGCATTCCACTAACAACATTGAAATCAATGCTTGCACGGGCGAAGGCGCATGAGATCTCCGGCACACAGCACGCAGAGCAATTCGCGAGCCATTCGCCTGTGTCTGTGTTGGGATAATCCAATGCAGCCGTTGGTTGAAGGTTGAAAACAAGGACTGGAACTTTTCGTCTCTGGACTGCAGGTAAGACCTGCGAGCTCGTAGCGTACGTAGCTGTGTAGCACACGATAAGATCGACATTGTTTCGGGCGAAGAGATCGCCGGCGGCTTGTGCCTTCGGTGCTGTGTCTACAAGGCTGGCGTTCGTTACATCACCCCATTGAGCCAATTGTTCCTCCACATGTTTAAGATAGCCCAGCAGTCGTTTGTGCAACCCGGGGAATTGTGGCCAATATGCTGCCAGCCCGATTCCGAACAGGCCGACGCGTGCTCGTGGTGTTGATTTCTTGTCCATTTACTATCTCCTTGGTCTAAACCTCTTCCATTAGCTCGACAAGAATTTGTATTTTCCTTCTCCTTGAATTGTGAAGATGGCAAATCCTTTTTCATCTCTGAGGCGAACAACGCCCGGTGGAAAACTTTTGTCACTACCGTTGACAGAAACAATTCGGTGTTGGCGGAGCGAAACTGCAATTCTTGCCCTTGTCGGAATCTCAATCGACATCTCAAACATTTCAGCAGACTTCCATTCGACTGGGATGTTTCCTTTCAAAGTAGGAACAATACCCTTTGCCCACTGAAGACCAGTCGGGTGGGGATGGATGAGGATCTCTTCCCATCCCGGCATTGCAGGTTTGACGCCGAGGATTTCCGCAGAGAGGAAATACGTTGGCGCTGCTGACCATCCGTGGCAGAAGCTCGCTGTCGGCTGCCACATCTCCCACCACGTTGTTGCACCCCAGTCGAGCATCCGTTTCCAATGAGTGCGAATGTAACCGAGCGCTTGCTCATGGGAACCGGACTTCGCGAAAGCCGAGAGAAGGTAGAAGGAGAAATAGGGGGACCCAGCACGGACGACTTCTCTTTGAGAGTGAAGCACAGATCGGACGATCGAAGAGTATTGCTCAGCCTCAGGTACGCCGAACACAATCGCCCACGCATTCGCTTGCTCGCTGATTTTGTCGAGCAGCTTGCCATCGATGAACGAATCTCGATAGACGGAGGCGTTTTCATCCCAGAGAATATTGTTCATTCCTGATCGGACTCGATCCGCTATCTCTCGATAATGCTTGGCCATGCCCCCGTCGTCAATGATCTCGGCCAGATCAGCAGCAGCGCGAATTGTCCCATGATAGAGTGCATTTACAGATGCAGCTTCACCACGCGTTTCGACATCCGCCCAATCGACAAAAACCCAGTAAGGGAGGCTGCGAAGAAGATGGTGCTCGCTCAGGTGTCTCTCAAAGAACTCGAGTGCACGTTTAACTGTGGGAAAAAGTTCTTTCACGAGCTCTCGATCACCTGAGAAGAAATAGTAGTCATAGAGAGAACAAATCCAGATCAGCGTGAAGGTCGGCAGAATCCCGCCCGGCCAATCTGTAGGATACACACCCCAGGTGAGGCCTTCATTGTTCTGTGACTGCGCAATCTGTCGAAGTCCCTTTCGCATGAGTTTCAAGTCGCCAAAAGCATAGTAGTCCACAAGTGCCTCTATGCGTGCATCACCCCACCATTGACCGCGCTCACGCCAGGGACAATCGGTGTAAGCATCTTCCATATTGAGCTGGACTGTCCAGCGGCCAACCTCCCAGATTCGGTTTAGCAGCGTATCAGAACATTCGAAGCGTCCTTGGTAATCAACAGGATAAGTAGAGAGGAGAATCGAAACGGGCCCAACCTTTAAGGGCCGCTTAAGATTTTTTACATCGATCTGCAGATACCTGAATGCTCTTTTGTCAAAAGTCTGGAATACTTCCTTCCCAGGTTTGCAAATGTAGCGGTCTGCGTAGTGGACGCCGTCTCTGTCCGCGTTGACGATCCCGATCTGCCCTGACGCTGGTGAGAGGACTTCTCCTTGTGGAGTCTGGAGGATCTCGCTATACCCGAGGTCAATGATCTCTCCGCTCGAAGCATCATTTATCACGATCGTCGGATATCCGCCCACTTCTTTCCCGAAGTCAATCACGGCATAGCAGCCCGCGTTTGCTCCGGGGTGAAAGACTGCTGGGGATCTTGAATTAACGAGCCCCTGCATATTTTCAATACGTGAGTTCCTAAGCGGCGTCCTCGCCTCTCGACTCATGATCACCGAGGTGAGCATTACCTCCTGGGTCACTCCTGCTGAAATCCAGCCAACCTCTTTTCCACTTTTTCCGGCATAGCTTTTTGTGTAATCGATCTCGTGCTCTGGTGGAAAGGGGGTCTCGAACCCGGATGCAACGTTGTCGCTGTCGAACGGAGCGATGAGCCACCATGGTTTCACCTGATCGGCGTTCTTTGGGTTTTCAAGCGATTTGCTCGAGTAGATCAAGTCCTCACTTCGATCTCCTTCAACCCGAAAATAGAAGTGCCATTGTCCCCGACCCTGGACAATCTTGGCGAGCACGGTATTCCAACCAGCGCGTAGATGGATGGGCACAATCTCTTGATCAGGTGCGGGCCCTCGGGTCACCATGTGACTAATGACCAGTTCATCATTGATCCACAGTTTGATTGCTTCTTGACTTCCAGCATGGATCTCGAAATCACCATCGACCGGTGACCAAACATTGGTGGCAAGGTAAGCAACCGCATTCTCGGGATTCCAAATGATGCGAAGCAAATCCACATAATGTCCGGCTTTGGCATTGCCGACTTCTCCGACGTCGATAACTTTTTCGGCTTCGAGGTGCTGTTCCATCATCGCTGGAATATCTCGTGGGACAAGATTCGGCCAGGGCTCCATCCCCGGAGGCCCGAGGACTTTTGGATGTGTCCATTGCGAGTCATCGAAATCCAACTCCTTCCATCCATCTATTTGCTTTCGCGCATCGTAAACCTCTGGATAACCCAACTGGATGCTCATGCGAGGGAGGTTTCGCTCCCACGCTTCCGCGGGAAGGACACGCCAGGTCTCATCAGTTCCAAGAATAGTTTTCTTACCATCAATGTATTCTATCTCCGTCTCCGCAAGGAACCCACCGCGTCCAAGCATGTAGGAGAACGTCCACTCGCCGTAGTGGTGAGCTAGTGCCGCGACGACATTTCGGCCTATCTGTAGATGTTGCGTGATCTCCCACTCGTCAAAGTATTGCCATCGACGGTCACAGCGAGCTGGGCCGCGAGCAACACGTGTTCCGTTGATGAACAGTTGGTATCGACTGTCTGCCGTGACCTTGATCGTCGAGGCTTTTATCTCGCTTTCAAGGCTGAAACGTT
>JAHEZR010000072.1 GCA_023251005.1 Ignavibacteriota bacterium
GAGTCGATCGCAAGAATGAAAAGGGCCTTGAGGGAATATGAGATCCTAGGTGTCACAACCAACATTTCTGTAAACCTATTCATCATGGAGCATCCAAAATTTCTGGACGGTGATTTCGATACTCACTTTTTTCCAAATTATTTCAGCCCTGACTTGCTTCCAGTTCCCGAGGAAAGGCACCTTGAAGTAGCAGCAATTGTTTGTAGCCTCTTGCGACATCAAAAGAAAATTGGACAAGCGATAATCTCCTTTAATGGTTGGGCTAAAGAGTCAAGAAAGACTTCCCACGAGTTGCACTCACTAAACAACAGACATGGATCGAGCAGCTGGAAGAGCCAGCGCCTTGACAACCTCAGGTCTTAAATGAGCACGTATTCTGTTACTTCCAACTCCTTTCGCTCAAGCATCTCGATTCTGGAGGATAATACGATTCTGCTGAACGGGATCAAGACCGAGGTTGGTATTGAAGAGTTGAGTCCAAATACGTTTTCTGTAGTGAGTAATGGGTATTCTTTCAAGATCATAATTCAAGAAACCGAGGAGGGATATCAGGTTCTGTTGGACTCCATGTTGTGCGAATTTGCTGTCAAGTCTGAGCGTGAGCTTCTGCTTGAATCTTATGCGATCAAACCGGATATCATGAATCAACATCTTGAGGTTCGTGCTCCAATGCCAGCGCTTGTTGTTGAAGTTGAAGTTGCGCTAGGAGATTCAATTGAGTCGGGTCAGGGCCTATTGAAGCTCGAGGCAATGAAAATGGAGAACGAAATCAAGGCACATCAATCAGGTAAAGTAAAGCACATTCACGTGGCGAAAGGTGATACCGTAGAAAAAGGTGAGCTTCTCATCGTGCTAGAGTAATACTCAAGGAACTGAGGAAAAATCACATATCATGATCAACAAAGAGATGCTTGCCGAGGAGCCCGTTGTTACACTTGAATTGGCGTTCGAGCACGGTCTTACCGAAGAAGAGTACGGGAGAATAATTCAGATATTGGGGCGAGTCCCTACGTATACTGAGCTTGGAATATACAGTGTAATGTGGAGTGAACATTGCAGTTATAAGAACTCCATTGCAGTACTTCGTAGCCTTCCACGGACTGGCGGGAGGCTTCTGGTGGGTGCTGGAGAAGAGAACGCCGGCTTGGTGGACATCGGAGACGGGTACGCCGTTGCATTCAAGATTGAGAGCCACAATCACCCCTCGGCTGTGGAACCTTATCAGGGAGCAGCAACGGGGATTGGTGGAATAATGAGAGACATATTCACTATGGGTGCTCGACCAATTGCAGCTCTCAATTCGCTTCGCTTTGGTGATATACGAAACGAGAGAACCAAGCAGCTGATCCGAGGTGTGGTCAAGGGTATCGGAGATTATGGGAATAGTTTTGGCGTCCCGACAGTGGCAGGAGAGGTTTATTTTGATCCATGCTATCAAGATAATCCGTTGGTAAATGCTATGGCCGTTGGGATCGTTAAGCACGGGCAGTGGGCAAGTGCCATCGCAAAGGGAGTAGGAAACCCTGTGCTGATCGTTGGCTCCGCCACGGGTCGGGATGGAATCCATGGAGCCACGTTTGCTTCTGAGGAGATTTCAGAGGCCTCCGAGGCTAAACGGCCGTCAGTACAGGTAGGTGATCCGTTTACGGAAAAGTTGCTTCTAGAAGCCTCCCTTGAAGCCATACGATCTGGATGCGTCGTGGGAATCCAAGATATGGGGGCCGCTGGGATTACCTGTTCCACATCGGAGATGAGTGCAAAGGGCAAATCCGGGATGGTGATCGATCTGGACCGTGTTCCACCCCGGGAACTTGGGATTACCGCGTATGAACTCATGCTCTCCGAATCGCAAGAGCGGATGCTAGTCGTTGTTCAACAAGGATTCGAAAATAAAGTGAAGCGGATCTTTGCGAAATGGGATCTCCATGCTGAGATTATTGGCGAGGTGACCGAAGGGAGTAATCTCAGGGTTCAGCATATGGGGTCTGTCGTTGCGGATATCCCGGCAGAATCTCTGGTGCTAGGCGGAGGTGCTCCTGTTTATGTAAGAGAATCAACTGAGCCGGAGTACCTAAAGCGAGTCCGTCAATTTGGTCCCGACTCGGTTCCGATGCCATCTGACTTGAACGCGGTCCTGATCAATCTCCTCAGCTCTCCAAACATTGCGAGCAGGCGCTGGGTCTACCAGCAATATGATCAAATGGTGAGAACAAATAACGTAGTATTAACAGGAGGGGACGCAGCCGTACTGCTGGTAAAGGGAACAGATAGAGCTCTTTCTATGAAGACAGACTGCAATAGCCGCTATGCGTATCTGAACCCATATCGTGGGGGGACAATTGCGGTAGCAGAATCAGCGCGCAACGTCGTGTGTACCGGTGCCGAGCCATTGGCGATTACTAATTGTCTAAATTTTGGAAATCCATATGATCCTGAAATCTACTGGCAATTCAAGGAGGCCGTCCGAGGGATAGGGGACGCTTGTAGAGCCTTCGAAACCCCTGTAACGGGGGGAAATGTAAGCTTCTACAATGAGGGTCCCACAAGCTCTGTTTATCCAACTCCAGTGATTGGTATGGTTGGGCTGATCAATAACTTAGAAGATGTCACCACAAGCAGATTTAAGGACGAAGGAGATATCATTGTCCTGCTTGGAGGAACGTCGGGCCATGTTGGTGCCTCAGAATACCTGGCTAGAATTCACGGACTTGTAGCCGGAGATGCTCCGGATTGCAACCTGGAAGAAGAACTCCGATTGCAAAAGGCTGTGCTTAAAGCTATACGGCAAGGAATTATCAAATCAGCTCATGATTGCTCTGAAGGCGGCCTCGCAGTGTGCCTTGCTGAGTGTTGCATACTCAATGATGATCCCCGGATTGGCGCTGAGGTGATCCTAGGCAGTGGATCTAGACGAAAAGATTTTGTCCTTTTCGGAGAGGATCAAGGGAGGATCGTTGTTACGGTCCATCCCCAAAATTTGTCAAAGCTTGAGGCAACTGTTAGGGGTGAGTTTGTTGAGTACCAATTTATTGGGAGGGTAGGTGGAGCGGAATTGATAATAGATAAAGAGATCAGGATGTCTCGTGAGGACCTCTCAGACTCGTACAATAAAGCCCTCGAGAAAGAGTTAAGTTCATATTAGATAGATTACATAATATACATTATTTGGTTTTTCCCTCCGTTTGCCTGTCCCGCCTTTGCCGCAGCCGACTAAGTAGAAAGATCAACACGCCAAGCAAGATCACCCCAACAGCCAAGACATTCATTCTCTCTTCAATTGGAGGAAGAACAACCGGGCCCTTTATTGATGACTGAAAGCTACTCGTTACAAGACAAAACGCATTCTGGACACTCGGCCCAACCACCCAAGAACTTAGCACAACAGCCTTCCGAAACACGTTGCTCAGGAATATGCTAACCATAATAAGCCAATCCGATTGTTAAAATGAGATATAAGATCAATACGACCCCAAGAACCGTAAAGAACCTGCTCCGCAAATCCTGACTTGCTTTTCGATCGAGGAAAGGAATCGCAACCCAAATTATCGATGCAGAACCCACCAGGATGTTTACGAGAAGCTCGCCATTGATTGAAAAGATCGTTGACGGAACCAGCCTTAAGGTTTGATATAGAGGGAGAAAGTACCATTCCGGCTTTATTCCAAGAGGTGCAGAAGCGAGTGGATCAGCTTTCTCACCTAGCCCCCAGGGAAGCAACGTTGCCAGTGTAATCAGTGCAAGGAGCCCGATCAGCCACGAAATGATATCACGATACAGAAAATTTGGGAAGAACCGAATCGGGGGATTCTTGACCTGAGTCCCGATTGGCACGCTGCTTCCAAGTACCTGGTTAAGTAGTATGTGAAAGCTTACTAAAACAAGCGTAAAGATCGGTAGAATAATAACATGGATAGAGTACATGCGAGTCAAAGTTTCACTGCCGATTTCCTCACTTCCCTTTAATATTCCAACTCCCCATGTCCCAACAATGGGGAGTGTCTTTGGGACCTCTGTTCCGATCAACGTCGCGAAGTATGCCATCGTATCCCATGGCAAGAGATATCCAGTGAATCCGAATCCAAGCGCCAGAAATAACAGGAGCACACCTGAAATCCACATCAGCTCTCTCGGCTTCCTATACGCTCGCATGAGGAATGCACTAAACATGTGAATGAACAGGGTGCCAATCATCAGGTTTGCCGACCACGAGTGGATTGAACGAACCAACCAGCCGTACGACACCTCGTTTACAATTCCTTGGACACTTTCATAGGCTTGTTCCGGAGATGGCTTGTAATACATCGTGAGTAAAATACCAGAGATAACCTGCACAAGGAAAAAAACTAAGGTAAGGCCGCCGAAGTAGTACCAAAAGGAGTGTTTGTGCCGAGGAACCGATTTCTTTGAAAAATATGCGACAACATCCTGCAAAGGAAGTCGCTCATCTAACCATTTGAATATTCGGGGCCGCGGTGGTAGATGATTCATTAGCAGTAGAGACCTAAGCCTTTGAGACGATGATGGATGACTCTTCTATTTTAATTCTAAATGGGGCAAGCGGTTCAGGTGCGGGCCCAGCGATGTTTTTTCCATTCAAGTCAAACTGACTACCGTGGCAGTTGCATTCAAAGTGCGGTGTTCCTTCAGGCACGTATTGTACGATGCAACCTAGATGAGTGCAACGTGCCGAGAACGCCTTGAACTGACCCGATGTTGTATGGACAAGAATTACAGGATTCTTGTTGAACTTGAAAACTTTGGCGCTGTTGAATGGTAGGTCACCTAATGAGGCCACTCGGATGGTCTCCCGGGCGATTTCCTTAGATTTCGGTGGTGTGATGAATTCTATTACAGCATGAATGAACGGAACTACTGTTGCGATGCTCCAGAGGCTAAGGAATTTGGAAAGAAAGTCCCTCCTTTTAGAATCCACTGGCTTCCTTAATTAACACGATCATGAAACAGAATCTCCTACGATGACGCTCATTGCTTTTTCAAGAAGACCAATCTCAACGTTATTGACTCTTCTTCCAACCATTTCTCCATCTGCGTGGACAAAAAATTTCTGCTCAGACCCTATCGAGATCTTCCTCCCGACTTGAAATGTGACTCCTTTAAGGCCGAGATGATTCCCTCGCATCACCCTTGGCATGACCTGGAGAATCTTTGGAACAGACATATCATCCATCAAGCAGATATCCAATTGCCCGTCATCTACTTTGGCATTCGGGGTAAGGTAGAATCCGCCGCCAGCACACCTGCCGTTGCCGACAGCGATAAGCAAGTGCTTCCCAGCTCGGTGAAAGCCGTCAACAGTTACGTCAAACCTGGGAGCTTCATAACTTCCTAAGGTTCGAAAAACGGCAACCAGGTACAGCAACGTCCCTGAGATATGTTTAATGTGCCGAGTCTTTTCGGCCACGGCGGCATCAAATCCTGCCCCCACCCCATTAACAAAGTAC
>JAHEZR010000073.1 GCA_023251005.1 Ignavibacteriota bacterium
TTGTGTGCCACTTGGACAAGATTGTCGAGTTTCACACCCCGCTTGATGCGAGTTTCACCGAGGGTTGCACGATCAATGGTGCAATTCGCACCAACCTCCACATCATCCTCAATGACGACGATTCCCGTCTGTGGGATTTTATGGTATGTTCCATCCTGCTGTCGCGCAAACCCAAAACCATCACTGCCGACGACCGTTCCAGAGTGGATAATCACTCGGTCGCCAACCTGGCATTTTTCCCGAATCGTGACGTTCGGGTAGATGAGAACATCGCTGCCCAACACGGCATCCTCGCAGATCACAGAGCCATGGGAGACTTTGGAATTTCTACCGACCTTCACATGCTCTCCTATGACAACGTGCGCTCCGATGGCGACGCCGGAACTCAAAACAGCCGAAGATGCGATTGCCGCCGTTGGATGGATGCCGGATAATTCTAGTCCAACGGAAGGCTGAAACCTCTGAAGCACTTGCAGGAAGGAAAAATAGGGATCCTCCACTTTGAGGAATGCTCTTTTTTTCTTCCTTCCGTTCAACTTCTTCTCGTCGAGATCGCGAGAGACGATGATCGCCGAGGCCCCTGTCGTCTCAAGATATTTTTCGTACTTCGGGTTCGCAAGGAAGGTGATGTCTCCGTCTCCAGCCTCTTCGATCTTCGCAACGCGTGCAATCTCGATCTCGCCATCTCCGATGACGTTTCCGTGAAGCAAACTGGCGATGTCCTTCACTTTCACGCTGGACCCCCTTACTTTGCGGCAACCTGCAGCTTCTGGAGGACTTTCGGTGTCAGGTCATACTTGTCATTCGCATAAAGAAGCATAATGTCTCCGGACTTATCGAAAACATAATCGTAGCTATCTTCCACCGCGACATCCTGGATTGCCTTGAAGATCTTATCCTGCACAGGCTTCATGAGCTCATTCTGCTTCGTAAACATCTCCCCATTCGGCCCAAACTTCTGGTTGCGATAATCAGTGACCTTCTTTTCGAGCTGCACAAG
The DNA here is from genome assembly GCA_023251005.1 of Ignavibacteriota bacterium. The sequence continues at coordinate 1,001 of JAHEZR010000073.1, forward strand.
CTCACGTTCGGCCTCGGCTCTCGTCTGGTCACTCATGATAAGCTTTTTCTTATCGTACTCCTCATACTTCTTTTGCCATTCGTTCTGCATTCTCGTGATCTCACCTTGCCACTGCGCTACGAATCCATCGAGTTGTTTCTGAGCATCCTGCGCCTCGGGCAACCGTTCCATGATTGTTTTGGAATCCACATAGCCGATCTTTGCCTGCGCTTGGATAAAAATGGGTGATAAGAAAAAGAGCGGTACAAGTAGACAGAAACATCCTCTTGAAACCCCCAACATCCTGAACATCGTCCTCCCTCCTCCCTCTTGATTACTCATGTAAGATTATCGAATGGATAATCCCTACTTCCCGCGTTTCAGGCGATCGAGAACCTTGAACGTGATGTCATACTTTGCATCTCCGTAAAGCATAACGGGAACCTCCGCACCCTTGTCAAAGACAAACGACATCCCTTCTTCTTTCGCGACAGCCTGAATCGCTTTGATGATCTTATCTTTCACGGGAGTCATGATCTTATCCTGCAACTGCGCCAACTCACCGTTCTGTCCAAACTTCTTGTTGCGGAAATTAACGATATTCTGTTGCTCACCGAGGAGCTTCTGTTCCTCTGCTAACTTCACCTGGTCATTGAGCATCGCTTTCTTCTTGTCGTATTCATCCAGTCGAAATTGGTACGCCTTTGCCATCGTATCGATCTGGTCTTGCCACTGCTGCACGGAAGCCTGAATTTTTTTCTGTGCCTCCTGTGCCTCCGGGAATTGCTGGATGATGACCTGAGAATCTACGTACCCAAGCTTCAGGGCTTGGCCTGCAGCACTCCCGGTCAACACGATGATGGCAATGACGATCACTAAGGATTTGACAGCAGGGAGATTGCTGCGGGGTCGAAGGAATTGTTTATTCACGTTCACCTCTTGAGTTTGTTAGGCTTCACTTGTCGATCAATGATGAAAGATTCTGTAAAGGAAAAATCTTCCGCAGAGAATGGGTTCAGAGACTTCTAGAACCCTCTGCCGAATTGGAAATGAAAATGCCATCCATCGGGCTTGCCGTCTATCGGAGAGACATCATCAAAGCCGTACGCATAATCAAACCCGATGAGGCCAATTGGATTGATCAGGAGACGCGCCCCAATGCCCGCAGACCGACGGAGATCAAAGGGATCGGTGGCCTTCCAACTGAGCCACACGTTGCCTGCTTCAGCGAAAGTGAGTAAGTAAATTGGAATCGGATTTTGAGAGACAGAGAATCGCAGTTCAGCAGTATATTTGGCCATCGACCGACCACCTCCGATTTGGTCCTGAGCATTTCGCGGGCCAACACTGCGGTCCTCGTACCCGCGCAGTGGCGTTGTCGCGTAGTACGATGCTAAACCCGTGCCGCCCATCCAGAATAATTCCGTGAATGGGATGATCGTGTTCTGCCGGTGACCGATCGCTCCAACGACGGCGCTTGTATAGAGGACGAGCCGATTCGTTCCAAATATCGGTGTATACCAATCTGCATTCAAAGAGTATTTTTGATAGCTTGTACTGCCGGGAAGCAAAGGTTTTCCGGAGAGCTCTATCGAGAACGCAAAGTTAGAACCCGACGATGGAAAAACTGGGTTGTCAATGCTGCTGCGAGAAATTACCTGTTGAAGATTGAATTGACTGTAGGTCCCTTCTGCGAGAAGACCCTGACCATTCTTCACATCGTATCGCTGAAAACTAATAGTCCAGTCGCCGCGGAAATAATTGTCAGGCCAGCTGAAGCGTCGGCCAATCCTTAGAGAACCTCCCGTCCGTCGCTCATCGAATCCGAGAACTGTTCGGGTGTCAAACAAACTCACACCGAAAGATGTTGGAGTGTCGAGCAGCCACGGCTCTAAAAAGCTGAGGGAGAAAGTTCGAAAACGGTTTGACTCGCCGAATTGCCAGTCAAAGTTAAGACTCTGACCTCCTCCACCCCCGAGCGGATCAGAGAGCGAGAAGTTGTTGAACGTGAGACCAAGAGCGCCCGTAAAACCGAAAGTGCCGCTGTATCCAACCGACGCGTTAAAGCTGTCGCTGGATTTCTCTTCAAGTTCATAGACAAGATCGACGGTTTGATTATCCGGGTTGAGATTAACGTCAGGTTTGATCTTCTCAGGATTAAAGTAATTGAGCACAGAAAGCTGACGAACACTCCGGATGATCGCCGCACGGCTGAAATAATCGCCCGGGCGAGTAAAGAGCTCCCGACGGATGACTTTCTCTTTTGTCTTCGTGTTTCCTTTGATCGTAACGTGTCCGATTTTGAATTGATTCCTCTCATAGACGCGGACCTTCACATCGAGACTGTCTCCTGCGACAACGGTGAAATCGGGCTCGGCGTTAAACGTCAAATAGCCGTTATCGAGATAGAGGGAAGCGACATCCGTTTGATCCTCACTTCCGCGAAGATTCGTCTCGAACTTTTCTGCGTTGAAAATGTCACCGCTCTTGAAGCCGAGCCTTGCGTTCAGAAACTCTGCAGGATAAACGTTGTTCCCCTCCCACGAAATGTTCCTGATTCGGTATTGCGCTCCCTCGCGGACGCTGATGTGAATGGCCAGATTCTCCCTCGTCTGATCGTAGGAGAGAGAATCGGAGAGGATTTCAGCATCCCGATAGCCATTCTTCTGATAGAATTTTACAATTAATTTCTTGTCCTCTTCATATTTTTTCCGGTCGAAGCGCGCCTTCTTCCAGAATTGCCACCACTTCTTCTCGCCCGTTTCCTTCATCTCTCCCTTCAGGTCTCCATCATTGAATGCCTTGTTGCCCTCGACCGAGATATGCTCTACCCTTACTTGCTTTCCTTCATCAATGCTCAGCCTGAGAATAACTTTGCCGGCTGCGTTGGCATCCTGCGCCTCGACCAACTCTGGTTTGATAGAGACCTGAAGAAAACCATCCTCTTCATACAATTTCTTGATTGCCTTTACAATTTTGTCTATCTCCAGCGGCGTGAGGAGCTCTCCACGAACAACATTAAGCTTTTTCAACAGGTCGTCATCGCTATGTTCGTTGTTTCCGACAAACTCCGCCCGCTCGAAACGAGGATGTTCCTTCACACGGATGAGAAGGTAGACGCCATCCGCAACCTTGTTCTCGATGCGAAGCTGAACATCCGAGAACACCCTCAGTGCCCACAGCCTCGAGATTGCCTGACCGCTCTGGGCCCCGGGAATCGTGATTTCATCCCCTACTCTCAGACCAGAATTGGCGATGACTGCGCCTGCATCTGCTGTCTTGTTCCCTTCGACGGAGATGCCGAGGATCTTGTACACTTCGGGTTTCGGCCCCTGCCCTTGCGCCCATCCCTGAGTGGAGAATCCGAGGAAGGAGAACAAAGAAAGTGCACTGATCGAGTAGAGAAACTTAGATCCCCGTCGCATGCTTGATTATCCTGTCCACAGACTTCCTGATTGCGCTCTTGCGGAGCTGCTCACTGACCATCCCGAATCGACGCTCCCTTCGTTGAAAATCTCGTATCGCCTCGTAAAGATCTTTTCGCCGGAAGTCGGGCCAGTACCGGTCGCTAATGTAAATTTCTGTGTACGCCAGTTGCCAGAGGAGGAAGTTGCTCAACCGAAACTCTCCGCTCGTCCTGATCAGAAGATCGGGATCGGGCATGTCCTTCGTGGCAAGATAGGAGTCCAATGTCCGCTCTGTGATATTTTCTACTTTCATCCTGTTATGCTGAACATCTTCCACAAGTTTCCGTGCAGCATTGGTGAGATCCCATCGACCGCTGTAGCTGAGAGCAAGATTTAGCGTGAGGCCCGTGTTCCTCTTCGTCTTTTCCATCGCCTCGAAGAGTTCATCCTGTACCTGCTGCGGCAATTCTCCGATGTCGCCGATGCACGTAAGTCGAACATTATTCTCGTGCAAGCGATCAGTTTCGTCGCGGAGAGCCTTCAAAAGGAGACGCATCAGGGTCGAGACTTCGTCCTTCGGCCGTCTCCAGTTCTCCGTAGAAAACGCGTAAATCGTCAGATGCTTGACGCCCAACTGCCCACATACTTCAACTATATCACGGACGGAATTCACACCCTGGCGGTGGCCTGCGACGCGATTCAATCCTCGTTCCTTCGCCCATCGTCCGTTTCCATCCATGATGATGGCAATGTGGAGAGGGATTGGGCCGCTTCGATTGAGTTGTTCCTGAGCTCTCTTGTCCTCCGGGGTAGGAAGGTTGTATTTTCTCGCCACGATTCCTTCTTGCAGTCGACTTTGAGAGGATTTCTCTTCGAAAATTCCCTGCAATTTAACTTTTTCCACCAGCAAAGTCAAGAAACCATTCCTCGTGCTTTTTACCTAAACAACCGTGGCCAAAGAAAAATTTCTCAGTTTTTACCGTGATCTGGGATTCCGCTCATGTTTGACTTTCCTCGATGAATAT
>JAHEZR010000074.1 GCA_023251005.1 Ignavibacteriota bacterium
TCCACCCAATCTCCTGCGTCTTACCCGGAGTAAAATCGACTGTGCTCGCAGAGGGACCTTTTCCCGCTCTCACACTAAGACCAGCGACAGCTGGAAGTACAACAATCCCGCGGTCAGCTGAACTCCGAAAACCCATACCGTGAGGAATGAGTTGAGTCGGAGAGTGAAAATACCACGAAAGAGTGCTTCCGTCCTTTTGGCATCTCAATCGATCAAGAACCACCCAGTATCTTGGTTTTACAAATGCAATGTGGCGGCGGTGATGGACGCTGAGTGCTGCGTATCCCCGATGCTCAGCAGCAAAGTAGTCAAGCCCCTTCATCGAGCTCCAGACAACATTCTCACCGATGATCTCTTTCCATTCCATATTCTGATCGTCAACCACGACCATGTTGTGTGCTTTCGAAGATTGGTACCACGGGATATAGAGAGAATCGTCATAGGTAAGTCCGATGCCAGCATCGACTGCAAGGGCTTTGCCATAGGCATAGAGTTCGAAGCCGAGCATATCATTGTGGGTGTGGAACCCGCTAAACTTACCGTAGCTGACGTTCATATACAGGGCGTCGCGCGACCAGTCGGTTCTCATCACTGTAAAGCCGGATGCAGGCATGTGGCGAGAAGTATACGATGGAACAGTTGCTGGCTCCTTCACGCTCACCCCGAATAAATTCTTCAGCACTCCATACACTTCGGGCTTACCATAAAACTCTGCGCCGTCCTTAAGGATGCCAACAGGAAACAAACCCCGGTGGCTATCATTGATTGCGGGGACCTCGCCGGTTGGTGCGAGCATTGTCAGCCACCAGTCGATAGTCCTTCCCATAGATTTCCGGATTCCCTCCTTGAGATCCTCACGCACTCTGTACTCGTTGAGGAGATAATAGAGGTTTCGATAACTCAGGTACGTTAGCAGCGTGTAGTTTCTTGGCGCACGCTCAGAATGTCCACCATCCTCAAAGAAGTCTTGGTTCATGTGTTCTTCGAGCCGCTGAAGTGCGATCTTGAGCCATGTGGGAGACTCTTTGAATTCCGGAAAGACCATCGCGAGTTGTGCCAGCATATAGGAGCCAACGATCTGCCAGTTGCCTGGCCGATATCCCTCCCATCGCTCGAGTTCGTACAGCCACCGCGCAGCACCGAGAATGGTTTTCAACATGCGCTCATGTGTTCTCCACGTTCGGGTCTCGTACGGCAAGAAATAGTATTCGATGAATAACCGGTTGCGAATCCCTAACCCGAGTTCGTAATAGACAACGTTGAGATTCTGGAAACCTCCACTGATCCCATTCCGCTGTTCGTACCATTGATTAAAAAGCTCGTCGAACTTTGCGAGGTACATCTGGTCTCCAGTGAGGAGGTACGCAGTGATCAACGGGCGCGACCAAATCCAGTAATGGAAACCATACTTCCCCGACTGGCCGATCTCTCGATTGAAATCAAGCCTCGGCCCAAATTTCACAACGACATCGCCCCAGGTGACGATTTCATGTCGCATAATCATCTCCGCCCTCGCCAACGTTGTATCTTTTTCTTCCGGCTGGTCCCTCACATACGATCGCATCTCGTCATAGCTCTTTAGCAAGTCTGTATCCCTGAGTAGTTGAAAGTTCTGCGTCACATATTTTGGCTGTGCCTTTGTGTCCCAATAAGCTGCCCAGGCTTCGTAAGCACGTTGGATGTCTTTCTTCCCGAAAGCGCCCTGAATTTCCTTTAACTCGACGCGATCACGGTCAAGCGCCGAGAAGAGATCTTCATCTGAGATTTTCTTTATTCGATTCTCAAAATACTGGGGATCCTTGAGTCGAGAACTGTCCGCGAAGGTGAGCTGCGAAAAGACGAATGAAGGGAAAGGAAGAATCATAGAGAACACCAGAATTAGATGAGAGAGCTTCAATTCAATCTCAATTGCCTTCTCGATGGAGCCGGTACAACCACTCGCGGATGCCAAGATACAAATCCCCTTGTTCATTCTCAATGATATAGTCTGTCCATCCTTCGGCTTCCATGGCAACAAGTCGAATAAATAATTTGGTAAGCGGATCGAACATGCAAACGCCTTTCTTGGCAATCCCGTAAATTTTTCCATCCTTCTTGCTCGCGACGAGATGCAGAAGCGATCCCCAGCCGGGATCCCTACGGTACACGACCGCTCGGGATTTTGGATCATAGATGAAGAAGGTGCTGTCCGCGGAGCCGTAAAGCAGTCCATCCTTCCCCTCAGAAATTTTCCACACGATTCGCGCGCCCGAAACCGGGACGAAGTCGTGGACAACCTTCCTCTGCTTCACATCCCACCCAATCACGCGAGCATCCTTTTCCCCTTCTCCAATGTTTCCGAGTCCGATGTGTTTATCACTACCAGCATAGATGATTCCATCTCTCGAGGATTCCAAAGAACGAATGCTTTGCAGAGGTATGATGTTCCTGTGAACCTCCATTTTCTCTGACTCTGGATCTAAGATAGTCAGTGTCCCGCCCCGGCGGCCTTTCGCGGGATACGTGCCCATATAAATCTTGCCATCCGTGCCGACGACCATGTCGTGAATGCGATCCTGCTCATCCCCCACGCTCCCGATGATCCTTGGATTTGGATTCTCTGCGGGGGCGGGATTCCACGGCTTTCCCGGATCGTAGACCGACACGGTTGCAAGAATATAGTGGCCAATGTAGAGCTTCCCTTTGTGCGAAACCATGCTGATTACTTGTCCACCAAGATTGATGGCAACCCCAAGATCTTTACATTTCCGAATTGAAGGATCGTAGACCCAAAGATGTTGATTGATGAATGAGCCTCCGTAAACCTTGCCGTCAGGACCGAAGTTCATCGCAAAGACGATCATTCCATCGTCTGTATCGAGCTTTAACTGAACTTCCTTGATGACTTTATTCGTCTCGAGGTCATAGATTTTGTATCGCTCGGTTACCGTCTTGAGGTAGACATAGCGATCGCCGACCAAACCAATCGGCCCACCGAGGTCAGCGCCGACTAGCGTTAGTTTGTCCTTTCGTAGATTGTACTTGTAAAGTTTGTTGCTCGGATTCATCCCGAAGAAAATCTCATCGCCATGTACGACGATCGATTTCGCATTCGTACGGTAGAAATCATCCTCTTGATCAGGGACGAGGATTTCCCTCAAGACCTTTCCATTCGATGGATCAATGATGACGACCACGGGCTGGGGATAAACCAGCGCAACAAGAAAGTCACCTACACGTTTGAGCTGAGAAAAAGCCTCTCGGTTTTTGTATCGGTCACCGAAGAGATTCCGCTTTGTTTTCGTTCTCGTGTTGTACTCGACTAATTGCGCGCGGGCACCTATGCCGCAGAAAATTCGGTCTGGAAACTCCCCATTGACACCGATGAGATACTGCTCACCTTCCGTCATCTGTCCGTGGTCTTCAAACTTCTTGCCTGGTGGATCATAGGAGATGAGCTTCGCGTTCGGCCACGTGCCTCCATAGAGCTTTCCATCGGTTGCCTTATGGAGCTGCCAGATGTAGGATTCACCTTCAATCAATTCGTTTTTCACAAATCGTTTGGCACCAAAAGGAAAATCGAGATGAGTGAGGCTGCGTGTGTGAAGGTCATATTTGTACATGCTTGCATTGAGCGTACCGGCTGCATATGCAGTGCTTTCATCATAAACCGCTACACCCCAAATACAGATCGAGCCTTGAAGGTTCTCTGAATCGGGACTGGTACGAAAGGGAACCGTTGGGTTGTAGTGAATCTCTCCAGTTTCGAAGTCATAATCTACAAGATAACCGATATTCGCGCTAATCGTACCGATGAGTAATCGCCCGTAAGGCGCACGACCGTCGTCGATGACCTGCGCATTGAGTTGTGCAGGGGATCGTCCTGGCATGCAGATCTTCTCGAGCTTGATCGAAGGGACAGCGGTATCAATCATTCGAGTCGCCTCCTGTCCAATTGACTTGCTTGGATGCAAGAGGAGAAAGAGGCAAAACGAGGCAACAATTCTCATAAGGGTCATCCTCATAATTTGGCAAAACCACACAAGTTTTCTCTTTCGAACGCAGATCAGACTTCATCGCTCCCGGCCTAATCGGCTCGAGCTTCATTCCTTTCATCCGAGTCCCTTTACGACAGCGAGGATCACAGCGCGGATTTTTCTGAGAAGGGGTATTGCGTGAGTCAATGGTGAATCTATTGCATCGTTCGATTGAATTGTCTACATTAGCGCACGCCTCGGACAGCGCCAACCATGACGAAAAAAGATCTCAACAAGCTCTCCATAAAATTCCATCAATTGAACATAGCGGTTGTCGGTGATGTCTTTTTGGATAAGTACACGCACGGAATCGTACGTGGAACGTCGCTGGAAACTCCGGTTCCGCTTTATGAATTCGAGCGCCGGATCGTCGCACCCGGTGCAGCTGGGAACGTCGCGTGCAATTTTGCTGCGCTTGGAGCATCAGTTCACATCGCTGGTCTCATCGGCGATGACGATGACAGTCGAACACTCCTTCACGCTATGAAAGAACGAAAGGTTAATACCGATCTTCTCATCCAACTCCCATCGATGCCGACAAACAGTTACGAAAAACTCATCGCTCGAGCACCGAATGGCAAACTGCAGGAGGTTCTTCTAGTTCAAGCACGAATGCCTGAGAATGGGGCAGTGAGGAAAGCTAGAGTAAAGATCATGCTGAGCCTTCAAAAATTTTCAAATCTCCTTGATGCGGTGGTCGTCGTCGATCAAGTCTCACATTTGTGCGATGCATCCTTCTTCAGATCCCTAACGGCCGTTTGCAAGAACTCTCGAATCCTCTCTGTGGGAAACTCACGCCACCAGATCCGTTTGTGTAAGGGATTCGACCTTCTCGTCGTCAATGAACTCGAAGCTGCACAAGCCTCTATCGATCGAAAGCCGAATCTTAACTTTCGAGCGCTCGGAAAGGCACTGCTCGCGCAAGTCCGTGAAGCCGTCCTCTTAACCACAGGGCCCGATGGCATGTGGTTCTTCGAGAAAAAAAATCGTCCTCTCCATCATCCGTCCATAGCGAAAGATGTTATCGATATCACTGGAGCGGGAGATACGGCACTGGCTGCATATGTCTGTGCTCGACTTGCAAAGCTTTCTCCCCGAGATGCGCTTTTCTTCAGCAATGTGGCTGCCGCAGTCGCAATATCAAAACCCGGGACTGCTACAGCCACACTCAAAGAAATCGCCGCTCTTCTCTGACTCACTGAATTTCACCCCTTCACCGAGTTCGTCTTATCCAGTGCTGCTCTCAACCCACGAGCGAGTTTTTCGGGCTCATCGAAACCCCAGAAGTGTAGAAAGAATAAACGTGGTGCTTCATCGAGCATGTGATTGTGAATGGC
>JAHEZR010000075.1:0-4560 GCA_023251005.1 Ignavibacteriota bacterium
GGTCGTTGACTTGCTCGTGGGCTCACCAAGTATGGCTCTAACCTCTTCAGGGGACATTAGAATTCTGACTTCCGTCTTGTTGTCTCCACTTTCAAACTTCTCCTTGTGGCGCAGTCCCATATCATAGTTTACTTCTCCAATATACCGTGCCACGACCACATCCTTAGACAACTCAAAGGCCTTCTCGAGTGGTGTAAGGGCCTTTACCGTTTCGTTCTTAGAGAGGTAGGTGAAACCAAGGTTTTTATATCCTGCTGCACTATCAGGATTAATCGCTATAGCCGTGTTGAAACCAGCAATAGATTTGTCATAAAACTCACCAACGATCTGAGCCTTGACCCTTTCCAGCGATTTGATCTCTTCTCGATCGTTAGCTTCAGATTTGGTTTTCCTGAGGGAGTCAATCTTCTTATCATAATACTGTGCTGTATCTCGCGCTTTGTTGAAATTCTCGACACCCACATTTAAAGATCTCCCCCAATATCCGAATCTCATGTCGTGGATTTCTTTTACATAGGTCTGTCCTACCCCGAGCGCTTTGTCGAACGCATCGTTCATCCCAGCAAAATCGTTTTTCTGGGCTTTCACCTGGCCAAGGAGAAACCACGCCTCTTCGTTCTTTGGGTTCTTCGCCACTTCTCCCTCGAGGCTCTTGATTGCATTATCCCATTCTGATCGCTGGATGTAAAGCTTTGCGCTCGTTAACTCTGTCGATGAGCATTGAAAACCTACCGATGAGATCACTACTGCAAAAGCGAGGAAAACAATTACCGGGATGGATTTTTTCATGCCGGACTCCTTAATATCACAGGAGGAGTTTATTTGAGGTTTTGTTGCATTGGAACGAGGTAAATATAACGAAAAGCCTAAAGAGAGTCAAGGTGTTTTGGTTAACGAATGAAGATGCCACAAGAGGAGAAACAAAGAATTCTCACTTACAATAGCATTCGGTTCTACGTCAGAGGCTATCGCTCTAGGTAATCACTCAGACGTGATTGGATGTCTCTCATAGGTTCAAGCAGGAAGTCTTTGTTGAACCTCGAAAAAGAAACTCTTCTGATAGTTGCCTTTCAAGCGTTGACTTTGAAGAAATCTTTTGCTACGTTCATTCTGGGATTTAGGAAAAACACCGCCCGGTATTTTCCCCTCCAAGGAGCAAAACAAAGAAAGATTGTATGGCGAATAAGGAAACTCTCACAGCCACGTTTAAGGAAGGTCTAGAAGACATCGTTGCTGCAACTTCTTCGATCTGCTTTATCGATGGGATTCAAGGAAGGCTGATTTATCGCGGTTACGATATTCGTGAGCTGGCGGAGCACTCAACGTTCGAAGAAACTGCTTACCTTCTTTGGTACGAAAAGTTGCCTACCCAAACCCAGCTTAAGGAATTCTCTGCGCAACTCGTTGAAAACAGAGAGCTTCCGGACTACGTCTACTCAGCTTTGCGCTCAAGTCCAAAGTCTGCTCACCCGATGGGTGTTCTTCGGTCTGCGGTCTCATTCCTGGGGCTGAGTGATCCTGAGGCTGAAGACAACTCTCAAGAAGCTAATCGACGTAAGGCCCTTCGCCTTGTCGCGAAGTTCCCGACTATCGTGACGACTTACCACAGACTTCGAAAAGGTCTCACAACAGTTTCACCATCATCGTCCCTCGGACACGCAGCAAATTTCCTCTACATGCTCAACGGAACAAAGCCCGAGAAACGCGCGGAACGAATCTTTGACATCTGTCTAATCCTTCACGCCGATCACGAGTTTAACGCATCGACGTTTGCTGCACGGGTGACCGCAGCGACACTTTCGGATATTTATTCGTCAGTGACCTCGGCGATTGGTGCTTTGAAAGGACAACTTCACGGCGGGGCAAATGAGTATGTGATGAACATGCTCCTGGAAATCGGAGAGACTTCGAAGGCAGAATTGTACATTCACAATGCACTCTCTGCAAAGAAGAAGATTCCCGGCTTTGGGCATCGGGTTTATAAAACGGAGGACCCGAGGGCAACCGTACTGAGGCAAATCTCTAAGGAAGTTGGTGAGCGAACCGGGAACACTCGCTGGCACGAGATGTCCAGGAAGATCGAGGAGATCATGAAGCAAGAGAAGCATCTCTATCCAAACGTTGATTTTTATTCGGCCTCTACTTACTACGAACTCGGGATTCCGATTGACCTCTTTACTCCAATCTTTGCCGTCAGTCGGATTTCTGGCTGGGCAGCTCACATCCTCGAACAGTACGCACACAACCGGTTGATCAGGCCACTCTCCGAGTACACCGGTCCGTTAGACCTTCGATACGCACCGATCGACGAACGATCATAAAACTTCTTGTAGAGATCAAAGAGAAAAAAATCTGTCGCGGGGTAGGCCGGCGAATCGTTTAGACGGAACCTATCCCGCATTTTTGTGAATAGACTCTTCGAAGAATACAAGAAATGATCTCAGCTCGAGAATCTCAGTTAAAAAGACCTTCTTAGGACACCCGCTATGCCCAAATATGAAAAACTCACTCTACCCACAAGTGGCCATAAGATAACCATCGACGGTGACAAACTTCGTGTTCCTGATGATCCGATCATTCCATACATTGAAGGAGACGGGACAGGTCCAGATATCTGGCGTGCTTCACAGCACGTATTCGATGGAGCGGTCGCAAAAGCTTTTGGTGGCAAAAGAAAGATCCACTGGTTTGAGGTTTATGCGGGTGAGAAAGCGAACAAGATTTATGGGGAAAATACTTGGCTGCCAAAAGACACACTCGAAGCCGTGAAGGAACACATCGTCGCAATCAAGGGTCCGCTCACAACTCCGGTCGGGGGTGGCATCCGGAGTCTCAATGTTACACTCCGACAGGTGCTCGACCTCTTCGCTTGTGTTCGCCCCGTAAAATATTATCAAGGTGTTCCGAGCCCAATGAAACGACCTCAGGATTTGAACATCATCATCTTTCGGGAGAATACTGAGGACGTCTATGCGGGAATCGAGTGGCGAGAAGGATCTCCAGAAGCAATAAAGATGATCGAATTCCTCAACTCACAAATGGGAAAGAAAGTCCGGCTCGATTCTGGTGTTGGTGTCAAACCGATTTCTGCTTTCGGAACGAAGCGCCTGGTGAAGAAGGCAATACAGTATGCTCTTGAAAATGATTGGAAGAGCGTCACGCTTGTGCACAAAGGAAACATCATGAAATTTACGGAGGGGGCTTTCCGAGATTGGGGATATCAGACTGCACAAGAGGAATTTCCAAAGGATACGATAACCGAGACTGAACTATTCGAGAAATACAACGGTAAGCAACCGGCAAGCAAAATCGTCATCAAGGACAGGATAGCGGATAGCATGTTCCAGCAGCTCCTTTTGCGACCGAGCGAGTATGAGGTACTTGCGACTCCCAACCTGAACGGTGACTACCTTTCCGATGCTGCAGCAGCACAAGTTGGAGGGCTCGGCATCGCTCCCGGTGGAAATCTCAGCTATCACTATGCCTTCTTCGAGGCAACCCACGGAACAGCACCAAAGTATGCCGGCCTCGACAAAGTCAATCCGGGCTCACTTATCCTCTCGGGTGTGATGATGTTGGAATATCTCGGTTGGAAGGAGGCCGCACACCTTGTCGAGCAGGCAATGCAGAGAACAATTCAACAGAAAACCGTCACGTATGATTTCGCACGACAGATGGAAGGAGCGAAAGAGGTGAAGTGCTCAGAATTTGCAGAGGCGATTGTGAAGAATATGTGAAAGCTTCAGGCGATAAAACTACTTAACTCAATTATCGTGCAACTTCGTGTTACTTGAATCATCTACCTTGTCCTTTTTCGTGCGAAGGAAATCCGAAATCGACAGCGGACTGAGCGTTGGACGGGGCGATAGGTTGTGCTGACAGGGCGGCATTTCGATTTCGGCGCCCTTTCTTTCGGTTCACTTTCTTCGGGCGAGCAAAGAAAGTGAACGAAGTCTTGAGGGGGTGATTTGAGAAGAAGTGAATTCTTGCAATAATTCCCCCTTTTTAGTATAATGAAAGCGTCCCGATCCGTGGAGATGCTTTTTGTATTTCAGGAGGATTTTCCGATGAGTATCAAACCAAGAACCGACGTCGAAAAGGAGATCGACGTTGCGATCCAGGAACCAGCAACGCTAATTCTATTCAACGATGAGGTCCATACCTTCGAGGAAGTCATCGGTCAGCTCATCAAAGCTCTTCGCTGCGATACGTCGAGGGCAGAAGCACTTACATGGGAAGTCCACTCAAGCGGAAAAGCAGCAGTCTACACGGGAGAGATGAGTGAATGTCTGAAAATAAATAGTGTGCTTGAAGAAATCGCATTGCACACACAGATTGAGGTGTAGTAGAATCAAATGACTGCCAACGAGATCCGGGATAGCTTTCTGAAATTCTTCGAGGGGAAGGGTCACAAGATCGTCCCCAGCGCTCCTGTCATCCCCTTCGATGACCCCACGCTTCTTTTCACAAATGCCGGGATGAATCAATTCAAAGACGTGTTTCTCGGAATTGGCAAACGAGATTACACCCGCGTGGCCGACTCACAGAAGTGCATCCGGG
>JAHEZR010000075.1:4570-5344 GCA_023251005.1 Ignavibacteriota bacterium
TAGTGTGCTTGAAGAAATCGCATTGCACACACAGATTGAGGTTTAAGGAAACCCAAAAGACACACTCAGGCTAAATCCATTTTTCTATCGATTATACAAGGTTGCAATCAAAATGGCATTAAAGGTTAAAGAGCAACAGGTCTTGTACGATGCAAAGGGTCGGAAAACTCATGTCCTCATCCCCTACAAGGCTTATGAGGAACTCTTGCAAAGGTTAGAAGATATTGAAGACCTCAAGGCAATGCGGGAGGTGGAGAATGAACGCTCTGAGCCTTGGGAAAAAGTAAAGAGGAAGCTTCGAAGAAAAAATAAGTGAAATATACACTCGAGATTAAATCGACTGCCGTCAGAGAACTTGAACTTCCTCCTAAGAGAATCTTTACACGCGCCATTCGTTCTATCGATGAACTCGCAATTCAACCTCGTCCACATGGATCAAAAAAAATGGCGGGTGTACCAGATCGCTGGAGGGTTCGCATCGGCGACTACAGGATTCTCTACTTAATCGATGATCGTAGGCGAAAGGTAACGGTTTTTAGAGTTCTCCACAGAAAAGAAGCCTATCGCTATTAATGACTGCCAACGAGATCCGGGATAGCTTTCTGAAATTCTTCGAGGGGAAGGGTCACAAGATCGTCCCCAGCGCTCCTGTCATCCCCTTCGATGACCCCACGCTTCTTTTCACGAATGCCGGGATGAATCAATTCAAAGACGTGTTTCTCGGAACCGGCAACCGAGATTACACCCGCGTGGCCGACTCACAGAAGTGCATCC
>JAHEZR010000076.1 GCA_023251005.1 Ignavibacteriota bacterium
CGGCGGCAACTCGAAGTAGTTTTAGCCCTTCCTCACCCAAGCCCTGAAACGTGTAGGGAGACGTTCGAGGCTTAAACGCACCACCACGCAGGAAACTCGCTCCGTGGTTCTTCACGTGCGTTGCCACGGTGAAAATCTGCTCGCGACTTTCAACCGAGCACGGCCCCGCCATCACTACAACACTCTTCCCCCCAATCTTCACTCCCCCAATATCGATAACCGAATCTTCACGTTGAAATGTCCGACTGGCCAGCTTGAAGGGCTCGGTAATCCGGTAGACTTCCCCAACACCTGGCAGAACCTGGATCACGCGGATGTCAAACTCGGGCTTTACACCGATAGCCCCGAGTACAGTCTGGTTGACACCAGTGGATCGATGCAC
Organism: Ignavibacteriota bacterium; assembly: GCA_023251005.1. The sequence goes on from JAHEZR010000076.1 coordinate 383, forward strand.
ATCAAAACCGAACCCATTCAGTGTCTTGATCACGTGTTCAATCTGTTTTTCCGTAGCCCTCTTATCCATTACCACAACCATACTTACTCTAAAGCTCCCTTCTGAAGTGCGTTAGCTTTATGGTGAACTCTCGATTCGATCTATTGATAACGATCTAACTTGAAGCGTTCCCCGAGATACAGTCTCCTCGCCTCCGGGTCGCTCGCCAAGAACTCTGCGGACCCCGATTTCAAGATCTGACCTTCGAAGAGTAAATAGGCTCTGTCGGTAATGTGAAGGGTTTCATGGACGTTATGATCCGTGACGAGAACACCGATATTCCTATTCTTCAAGCCGTGGACAATGTTCATCAGGTCCTCAACGGCGATCGGGTCGATTCCGGCAAAAGGCTCATCGAGTAGAATAAATTTTGGATCGAAGGCGAGGGCGCGTGCGATCTCGGTACGTCTTCGCTCTCCTCCGGAGAGAACGTACGCTTTGCTATCGGCAACCCGTGCTATACCAAACTCATCAAGGAGGTGATCGCACCGTTCTTTTCTCTCTCCATCTGAGAGCTTCATCATTTGGAGAACCGCCATGATGTTCTCTCGCACAGTGAGACGCCGGAAAACTGAGGCTTCTTGCGGCAGATACCCAATTCCAAAATGGGCCCGACGGTACATCGGGAGCTTTGTGATCTCGTCTCCATTCAAGAAAACCTTTCCTCCCGTCGGTCGGATCATGCCAACGATCATGTAAAACGTCGTCGTCTTTCCCGCGCCGTTTGGGCCGAGGAGACCCACGACCTCTCCCTGTTTCACGTCGATGCTCACGTTTTTGACGACAAACCGCTTCTTGTAGCGTTTGTAAAGTCCTTCTGAGCGAAGCACTCTCTCTCCCACGCCGCTTTTGTGCACGGGCGCTGCAAAACCAGTCTCGACGGTTTTCACAATCCCCAAGGAAGAATTCTTACTTCTTGACTCCAGTTCTTTCATTCTTATCAAACGGTAAGGCGACGATGCTCAAATCTTTCCCGAGCCGTGGGCGGTCGGTTCTCCACCTAAAGCCCGGAAGGCTATAGCTGCTCACAGAACCATTAACAAGGTTCTCAGGAAAAAACTTTCCTTCTGTCCCACCGACAACTTTTATGCTTTCAGTTCTTCCATCTTTAGAGTAAACAAAGATTTTGTCCCCACTTGACTTGTTCACGCCGTTCGGCTTTCCATCTTCATAGAGAAAGTAAAGACTGACGGCGGTTCCTTCCGCATCGATCTGTTGCAACGCGTCGTTTGCGAAATAGAGTGTCATCGACTGGCTCGTCAGTTGATTAAATCGATCTCCGTGCTCCGATCTCTCGACCGCAAGAGAGTCACTCTGCGAGACTGCGAACGCGTTCCCCTGTACCCAGACGCGATCGAGCCGCCGCTTTCGCAAGTAAATCCGAACCGAGTCGCCTGTGACTTGATTGTCCTGATACCAGATAATTGGCTGGTTATGGAGAATGACGATGTCTTGATTCGAATAATACACACCCTCACGACTCTCTCCGGCAAGCTCGCCACGAACGAGCTGCAGACTATCCGTTGCTATGAAACGGCGGACGCTGTCGTCATATGACTCCATCTGCTTCGAGATGATGACGAGCGTGTCGATTTTCCCACTCGACGATGTGTCAACCTGAACAAATTTTGGAGCAACTAACATCTTGCTATATTTTCTATCATCGAAATGCTCAAGGTAATTTCCAAACATTGTTGCATTATCTCGGCTGTTCACAACTCTAACGTCTCCGACAGCAACGGACCTATGCTCGTCCTCGTAGTACGTTAGCTCACGAGAAGTGATCGTCGTTGCAGAATCCACAACTTTCACGTCCTTCTCAAAATAGGCGACTTTCTCCTTAACCAGGTAGTTTCCTTCTTGCGCAGTAATCGAGAGTCGCTTTGTCCACATCTCTACGCCATCAAAGCCAAAAGCCTGCCGCTTCTCACCGTCATAAATTCCACGCGGGGCAGTAAGCGTTACAGTGTCCCGTTTTACCGTGACGTTCCCGTAGAGCTCGGCTCGGTTCGGTCCAGGATAGTGGATAGCGCGATCGCATCTCACAACAACTTCGCCTTGCGTAAACTCTACCCGCCCAATCACTTCACGCACTGTCTCACCGTTGATCATCTTTCCCACCAGGCTATCCGCATGATTCAGTATGATCTGCTTGCCCTCATTCGACTGGGCAGTCGCAAGTGTCATACATAAAAAGCAGGCACATCCAACTCCAAAAATTGTTCCGTACACAATCGTGGGACTTGCTTTAATCCTTACTCGACGTTCAGACACCCCTTGAGTGCTCATTTTACCACCGAGGTCTGGCCTGTGACCTTCAGGACTTTATAGTTAGTCAGATTTTCGTCTGACTCGAAGCCATGACCCCTGATCTCTTCCTTTGGCGAAACGATTTTCACATACTCGTTAGACTGAACGTGGCGTGTATTCTTTTTCCAAAGAAGCCGTTCCGTCTCCAATGTCGTTCCACTATCAGAGAGCACGACAACATTTCCAAGCGCCTCAAGGTCGTGCGTCCGATCGTCCACATTGCCCTTCACCGACGTCAAGACTGACGTGTGATGACCGCTGGCATCAAAAAAATCTGCATGAAGTCCACCATCGAGGAGCGTTATCTGTTTCTCTTCATACTTCTGCAGATGAGCCGCCTTTAAGATCGCCTTGATCTGTCCTGAGTCTGAGAACGTGATCGTTGTGTTCCAGCTTTCATGGGATGGAAGCTCCTTGCTATTCAGGTCGCTGAGAACTGATGGTTTAATTCTCTCTTCACATGAAGGCAACGTAAGGAGGACGAAAGGAATGAGAAGGATGAATCCACTACCCTTGACAAGGTTTTTACGCTGTAGCATCGCCCCCCAATCCTGCTTTCACGAGATCGTGGAGATGAACCATTCCAAGCGGTCGCTGGTCTTCATCGACGACAATGAGCTGTGTGATGTTGTAGGATTCCATTTCTTGCAACGCCACAGCGGCGAGGAGATCCTTCACGATCGCCTTGGGATTGGTGGACATTACTTCTTCAGCTGTGAGATTCACAATGTCGGTTCGCTTCTGGAGAAATCTGCGCAGATCTCCGTCGGTGATGATCCCAACGAGTTTGCCATTTCCGTCAACAACACACGTTGCCCCAAGGCGCTTCGAGGTGATCTCGAGGATCGCATCCTTCACGAGAACATTTTTCTTTACGATCGGCACACCGTCTCCCGAAACCATCATCTCTTCGATCCTGAGCAGCAGACGTTTCCCGAGATTCCCTCCTGGGTGATAAAGTGCAAAATCTTCCTTGGAAAAATCTCGTCTCTCAAGTAGCGCAATGGCGAGTGCATCACCCATTGCAAGTGTAGCGGTTGTCGAAGCTGTTGGAGCCAGGTCGTGCGGACATGCTTCCTCCTTCACCCCAACATCGAGGACAATATCCGAGCTTTTTGCCATAGGTGAATTCGGGTTCCCCACCATTGAGATTACCGGAACACCAATTCGCCTGAACATCGGGAGTAGTTCTTGCAGCTCTGCCGTATCTCCACTTTTCGAAATGCAGATCACAACGTCCTCTTTTCGAACCATTCCGAGATCTCCATGAACGGCATCAGAGGGATGAAGAAAGAGCGCCGGAGTCCCGGTAGAATTCATTGTTGCAACAATTTTGCGTGCCACGAGCCCGGACTTTCCCAAGCCTGTAACGATAACCCTTCCTTTGCAGCGGAGAATCAACTCGACAGCATCAACAAATTCTTTTCCGATTTTCTCCTCGAGGGCTCCAACTGCTGAGGCCTCGATTCGAATGACTTCCTTGCCCTTCTCCAGTGCCGATTTCTTTTCTTCCATCTTTTAACTGGATTGACTAAAGAATTTTTTGAGGAATTTAGAAAGAGGTTGCCGGGATTGCGTCGCTACAGGTGCTTCAATGGCTGAATCCACCTTTCGTCGAATCTTGTTGTAGACTGAAAATGCAAGAGCGAGATCAGCGTCGTAGAATGCGTTCAGATGAGAGAATAGGTAGCTCGTATCAAGTGCAATCTTCGGCTCGCGAATGCGCTTGTGAAGCATTAACTCATTATAAAAATTTGTTATCGGAATGAGATGATTCACGCCGGTCATGCTGTCGTAAACCCAAATACGGCGGTCGGTAGAACAGATTGCGAGGACAGCTTGAGGCGCTGGGGTCCCAAGACGAACTTCACGCAGACTTCCGTTACAAGAGGGACACGAGTTTCCCGGCCACCATGTAGAGTACGTCCACCGTTTCGTTTCTGTGATGATCTCAGGAATCGTATCTCCTTTCATCGGGACAATTTCTATTTCAATTTGAGCGCCAGCCTCCTCCCTCGTTAAGATCGAAATTGTTCCCTCTTTGGCTTCAATGACTCCATAAGCGAAAACCGATGGAAGCGGCGAGGTTAAGTCTGGCTCGTCTCCTGCACGACCAAGGACGAGGTTTCCTTTGCCGCGTCTCCCCTGGCCTATGACGAGCAGCTTCTCGAGGGCGCAGCGGTATTCTCGATATCCTATTCGATCCTCCGGCAATAGCCACTCGAGCCAGCCTCTCTCACGAGGCATGAGCGGCCTGGGATATTTGGAATTGTGCTTCATTCGATTTTTTTCTGTGCACGAAGGATGAGATCGATGAATTCCCTTACCGCACCTTCTCCACCATTCAAACTGCTGACGTAATGGACCGCTCGCTTCACCTCTGGAAGTGCACTGCCTGCTGCCGCACTAAGTCCGACACGCTTGAGCAACACTAAGTCGAGGAGATCGTCTCCCATGTAGGCAATCTCTTCATCCCTGAGCCGGTGCCGACGTTTTGCTTTCTCATAAGCGGGACGTTTGTTGTCCGAGCCCTGATACAGTTCTCGAATCCCCAACTCTTTTGCCCTCCGCTCCACAATTGCTGAGCGTCGACCA